>NZ_JBMNDO010000178.1:0-11887 GCF_052542855.1 Streptomyces sp. SAS_281 | reverse complement strand
CCCCCCCCCCCCCCCCCCCCCCCCCCCCCCCCCCCCCCCCCCCCCCCCCCCCCCCCCCCCCCCCCCCCCCCCCCCCCAGTGCCGGGGTGCTCCGGACGGGTGCGCTCAGGACGCGGAACGGGTGTCCCGGCCGGTGGTGAGGTCGGGGGCGGTCAGCGTCAGCGTGGTCGGGGCCTCGCGCGGTGTCGGGACCAGGTGGAGGCGCTGGACGTCCTCGGTCCCCGCGGCGGTGCCGAGGGTCGCGAGGCAGGCGCACGGTTCACCGGTGAAGCCGGCGAAACGGTAGGCGACTTCCATCATCCGGTTGCGGTCGGTGCGCCTGAAGTCGGCCACCAGGTGGGCGCCGGCCCGCGCGGCCTGGTCGGTCAGCCAGTTCAGGATGGCCGTGCCGACGCCGAAGGACACCACGCGGCAGGAGGTCGCCAGCAGCTTCAGGTTCCACACGGAGCCGTTGCCCGTCTCCAGCAGCATGACGCCGATGGCGCCGTGCGTGCCGAACCGGTCGGTCAGCGTGGCGACCAGCACCTCGTGGTCCGGGTCGGCCAGGAACCCGCGCAGGGTGGCGTCGGAGTAGTGCACCCCGGTCGCGTTCATCTGGCTGGTGCGCAAGGTGAGTTCCTCGACGCGGGAGAGTTCCTCCTCGCCGGCCCGTCCGATGCGCAGCTCCAGTTCGAGCGAGCGCAGGAAGTCCTCGTCGGGGCCGTTGAAGCGCTCCTGCTCGGCCGACCTGCGGAACCCCGCCTGGTACATCTCACGGCGTCGCCGCGAGTCGACGGTGACCGTCTGCGGGCTGAACTCCGGGCGGTCCGGCAGCGACAGCACGTCGACGGCGTCGTAGCAGCGGACCTCCGGCGCGTGGAAGGACACCTCGGCGCGCTCGGCGGGCTGGTCGTCGACGAAGGCGATGGTGTTCTGTGCGAACTTCAGCTGTTCGGCGATGCCGAGGACGGCGTCGGACTTGCGGCCCCAGCCGATGTGCGGCAGGACGAAGTACTCGGCGACGCCCAGTTCCTCGAGCCGCGCCCACGCCTGGTCATGGTCGTTCTTGCTGGAGACGGACTGGAGGATGCCCCGCGAGTCGAGCTCGACGATGACGTCGCGCACCGCCTCGGTCATCTTCACGTCGCCGTCCTCCAGCAGAGTTCCCGACCACAGCGTGTTGTCGAGATCCCAGACCAGGCACTTCACCACGTTCGGTTTGCCGGACACGGTCGCGTCCTTCCCCTCTTCGGAGTCACTCGGCATGGGAGAGGGCGTGCTCAGACAGGATCAGCTGGCATATCTCGTTGCTGCCCTCGATGATTTCCATGAGCTTGGCGTCGCGGTACGCCCTCGCCACCACATGGCCGTCCTGGGCGCCCGCCGAGGCGAGGACCTGGACCGCGGCGGCGGCACCGCGCGCGGCGTGGCCGGCGCCGATGTGCTTGGCCATGACCGTGGCCACGACCATCTCCGGCGACTGCGCGTCCCAGCAGGCGCTGGCGTGCTCGCAGGCGCGTGACGCGATCTGCTCGTCGGTGAACAGCTCCGCGATGTGCCGGGCCACCAGCTGGTGCTCGGCCAGCGGCTTGCCGAACTGCCGCCGGTCGCGGGCGTGCGCGGTGGCGGCGGCACGGCAGGCGCGCAGGATGCCGACACAGCCCCAGGCCACCGACATGCGGCCGTAGGCGAGAGCCGCCGTGACGACCAGTGGCAGCGGCAGCCCGGTCCCGCCGAGCACGTTCGCCGCGGGTACCCGCACCGAGTCGAAGCGGAGGTTGGCGTGGCCGGCCGCGCGGCAGCCCATCGGGGCGGCGACGCGTTCGACGTGGACGCCGGCCGCGGTGGTCGGCACCACGACGGCGGCGGCCCCGTCCTCGTACCGGCCGATGACGACCACCATGTCGGCGTAGTACGAGGCGGTGATCCAGCGCTTCTCACCGTCGATGACGACCGTGTCGCCGTCGCGGCGGATGGTGGTGCCGATCGCCGAGAGGTCGCTGCCCGCCTCGGGCTCGCTGAAGGCGACGGCGGCCAGCAGACCGCTCGCCAGGCCCGGCAGGAAGGCGCGGTGCTGTTCGGCGGTGCCGAGCCGCTGGATGGTCCACGCCGCCATGCCCTGGGACGTCATGACGCTGCGCAGGGAGCTGCACAGGCTGCCGACGTACGCGGTGAACTCGCCGTTGGAGCGGCTGTCCGCGCCGCGCCCGCCGTGGGTGGCCGGGATCTGTGCGCTCAGCAGGCCGAGACCGCCGAGCTTGCGCAGCAGCTCCACGGGCAGCAGGCCGGCACGGTCCCAGGCGTCGGCCTGGTCGCCGACCAGGCCGCGGACCGTCTCGCGCTCCTCGGCAAGGATGTCAGCCACGGTCGACCACTGCCTCATGGAGCCTGAGGACCAGGGCGACCATCGACTGGACCGTGCGGAAGTGGTCGAGCTTCAGGTCGGGGCCCGAGATGACGATGCCGTAGGTGCCCTCCAGGTGGACGACGAGCTCCATCGCGAACATGGAGGTGACCAGGCCGGATCCGAACAGGTCGTGGTCGGTGGTCAGGCTGGTCCTGGTCCGGGCCTCCAGGTGGGCGAGGAGCTCCGCCTCGATGGTCTCGGCGGTGATGCCGACCGTGGGGGTGGTGTCATTCGTGGTCACGACAGTGCCTTTCCGTAGGTGTAGAAACCGCGGCCCGACTTGCGGCCCAGATGGCCTTCGCGGACCTTTTCCAGCAGCAGGTCGCACGGCCGGCATCCTTCGTCGCCCGTCCGCTCGTACAGCGCGGCGAGGGAGTCGACGAGGTTGTCGATGCCGATGAGGTCGGCGGTGCGCAGCGGTCCGGTGGGGTGCCCGACGCAGCCCTCCATCAGCGCGTCGACCGACTCCACGTCGGCGGTGCCGGCCTGGACGACGCGCGCCGCGTCGTTGATCATCGGGTGCAGGAGCCGGCTGGTGACGAAGCCGGGCGAGTCCTGGACGACGATCGAGCGGCGCTCCATCGTCGTGAGCAGTGCGACGACGCCGGCCATGGTGGCGTCACCGGTGCGCGGGCCCCGGATGACCTCCACCATCCTGATGAGGTAGGTGGGGTTCATGAAGTGGGTGCCCACCAGCTCCGCCGGCCGTGCGACGGCGTTCGCGAGTTCCTCGATGGGGATGCCGGAGGTGTTGGTGATCAGCGGCGTGCCGGGGCGGACCAGCGCCGAGACCTCGGCCAGTACCTTGGCCTTGAGCTCCGCGTCCTCGGTGATCGCCTCGATCACGGCCGTGGCGTCGGCTCCGGCCGCCGGGTCCAGGGCGGTGGTCAGCTCCCCGGCCGGCCGGCCCTCGGGCAGCGCGCTCATCAGCTGCGCGTGGCGCAGGAGCTGGCTGATCTGGGCGCGGGCCCGGTCGAGTTTGTCCTGGTCGAGGTCGATCAGGACGACGGGGATGCCGTGGCCAAGTGCCGTCGTCGCGATGTTCGCGCCCATCACGCCGGCGCCGAGAATGGTCAGGCGTTGGTTCGGCCACTCAGTTCTCATGGGCTCTTGCACCGTCCTTCGTTGGCCCTTGGAGGGAGGTATGCGCGTCCCAGGCGGTCGCGCGGTGTCGTTCGGTACTGCCGAGGACCTCCGGTGGCGACTCGTCGAACCTGCGGCGCACGTACGAGAGGTCGGCCAGCAGGCCCGCGGAGGTGGCACGGCGGCTGTGGCCGCCCTTGACGAGTCCGGTGAGCGGCAGGGAGCCGATGTCGGCCCAGCGCAGTCTCCCGGCGCCGTCGATGTAGCTGCGGGCGTGGCCCCGGTTGTCCGGGTGCAGGCAGTACGGGATGTCGAGGTAGCCCCGTCGGAACGCCAGGAGCAGCGCCCGGGAGAGGTCGAGGTCGAGGTTGAGGACGGCGTCGATGAGGGCGCGCGCCTCCTGGTAGGTCTGTGAGTCGTCTTCGACGGGGTCCGTGGCCGGCGGCCTGCCGCCACGGGCGACCTGGCCGGCGTACTCGAGTGCGGCGACGTTCTCCTCGATGGTGGGGATGCGCCGGGACTCCGCGACGGTCTTGACGATGATGCGTTCCGAGCCGGTCCTGACGGCCAGTTCCGCCCCCTGGCCCAGGAGGCCGTAGGCGCCGTGGTCGGTCATCGGGTACACGCCCATGTAGGCGTAGATCACGACGTGCCAGTTGTCGGTGGGCAGCATTTCGGCGGCGAGCCGGCGCAGGGCGAACACGGCTTCGATGTCCTGGCTCATGCTGGTCTGCTGCGCGTAGCTGAGGGAGACGCTGCGCACCCCGTAGCGGCAGAAGAACATCGCCTCCAGGACGCTCAGGGCCACCAGCATGCTGGGCGGGCACAGCTGGCCCATCATGCAACCGCCGAAGGTCTCCAGGTGGGGTTCGATGCCCACGGCGCGCAGGGTGGCGAACCGCTCGGTGCACTCCGCCCAGTTGCGGATGGAGTCCGCGAGCGGGGTGCGGCCGTAGGGCAGGCAGTAGGAGACGGGGCCGCCTTCGGTGGCGTTGACACGCAGTTCGATGAGCCGGTCGAAGATGTCGCCCGGGACGGCGGACCCGTGCCGGACCTGCACCGGGAAGAGGTCGTCCCGGATGCCGTCGAGAACCGCTTCGGTGACCTCCGTCCCGTAATTGACGATCGGGTATCCGTTGAGTGCCACGCCGTGGCGGAGGGCCTCCTCCACCGACTGCAGCTCGCCGACGCGGGTGAAGCTGTCCAGGGTGATGGTGCCCACGGTGGTGGCGTCGGCCGCCTTGGTGGCGGCGAGCCCCGCCCGCATGGGGCCGGGGTCACCGAAGCCCATCCTCGGCTGGACGACGAGCCCGCCCTCCCCGCCGGCCCGGCGTACGAAGGCGCCGAAGTCGACCGGCCGGTCACGGTGCGGGGCCCGGCGCACCGAGCGGGCGAGCGAGGTCACGACGCCGCCACGGCCATCTCCGCCGTCCTGCGGGCCGTCAGGGGCAGGGTCTCGACGAAGTCGCGGAACGCCGTGGTGCTGTTGCCCTCGAAGACGGCGTGGAAGCCGGCCGCGACCAACTCGTCGACGTACGCGGTGTCCTCCTCCGCGGACACGCCGAGCATGCCGCCGATGACGAGGGGGACGCCGGCCAGCCGCTCGTCGGAGCGCAGCTTCCCGACGACCCGCATACCGTCCTGGTATCCATGGCCGTTGACGCTGCTGATGACGACCATGCTGGGTGACAGGCCGCCGCATTCGTCGACGAGGATCTCGTCGGGCACGCAGGGGCCGAGGTTGACCACGTCGTAGCCCAGTTCCTCGATCAGCAGCTGGAGGAAGACGAGGTTCCAGGTGTGCGAGTCGGAGGCCATGCTGGTGACGACGACGGTTCCGCGGCTCGGCACGGACGGTGCGGAGCGCGGGGAGATCGGGGTGGGCAGGGCGTTCTTCACTCGGATGCTCCGGGTGCGGTCGGGAGGTACGAGCGACTGTGCTCGATGCGGGAGGCGGAGACGACGTCGTCGCCCCGGACGATCACTTCGGTGGGCGCCGGTCTGCCGAGGAACATCAGCAGGCTCGCCGTGGGGCCGTAGGCGCCCACATTGGGAACGGTGACCAGGTCGTCGGGGCTCAGCGCGGGCAGGGTGATCTCCCGGCCCAGTACGTCGCCCGGTGTGCACAGGGGGCCGACCAGGCTGGCCGACTCGGTCTCGGCGCCGGCCTGCGGCTGGACCGCGACGGGCAGCAGCCGGCCGAGGCCCGACATGCCGCCGAAGGTGTTGATGCCGGCGTCGGTGATCACGAACTTGCGGCCGCGGCTGACCTTGACGTTGCTCACCGAGGCGAGCAGCGTGCCACTGGCGCCGATCAGGAAGCGGCCCGATTCGCAGGCCAGCCGGGGGGTGCCGGCCCGCCAGTCGGGGAAGTGCGTGTCCAGGGCGGCTTCGAGTTCGGCGCGCAGCTTCGGGTAGTGGCCGCGCTCGCCGGGGACGCCGTACGGGACGGTGAATCCGCCGCCGATGTCGAGGTAGTCCAGCGGGATGTCCAGCCGGCGGGCGAGTTCGGCGGCGCCCGCGATGGTGTGCTGGAACTCGCCGATGAGGGCGTTCTCGTCCTTGGCGTTGCTCAACGGGAAGTAGTGCATCCCGCGGACCTTGACGCCGGGCGTGGCCAGTACGTCGGGCAGCAGGTCGCCGAGCGTCTCGCTGTCGAAGCCGAACTGGGACGGCGTGCCCGTCATCCGGATGCTGCTGGTGGCGGTCGCCGACGCGCTGTTGACGCGCAGCAGGATGTCGGCCACGACGCCGTGTCCGGCGGCGGCCTCGCCGACCCGGCGCACGTCGGTGACGGAGTCGGTGGAGAACAGCCGCACGCCCGCGCCGATGGCCTCGCGCAGTTCGCCGAGGGTCTTCCCGGGGCCGGTGTAGAGGCACTCCGAGCCGTCGAAGCCGGCTTCGAGGGCGGCGGCGAGCTCACCGGTGGAGCTGATCTCGGCGCGGCAGGAGCGGCCCTCGCCGTCGCGCAGGGCGCGGACGAGGCCGGGGTGCGGGTTGGCCTTCAGGGCGTAGTAGAGGTCGAACTCCTCGGGCAGCGCGTCGAACAGCTCGTGCCGGGCCGCGGTGATCTCGTCCAGGTCGTAGACGTACAGGGGTGTGCCGAAGCGCACCGCCAGGTCCTCGTGGCTGGTCACGTGTCGTCCCCTTCGAGCATGTCGATGAGCGCCTGGCGGGCGTTCTTTCCGTGCAGGGTCAGCGGCAGCTCCGGGATGACCCTGCACAGGGCGGGCACCTTGGCGGGCTCCAGTCGTCGGGCGAGTTCCTTGAGCACCACGGTGGGCGCCAGGTCGCTCTCCACGAAGATCGTCAGATCGCGGCCGTCGGTGGGCGGGAGCACGGCGGCGACGCGTACGCCGGTCACGTCCATGGCCGCCGCCTCGATCTCGACGGTGCTCATGCGGATGCCCTTGCGCTTGAACATGTCGTCGCGGCGGCCCTCGAAGTAGAGGTAGCCGTCGGCGTCGAGGCTGCCGTAGTCGCCGGTGTGCAGGCGGAGTCCGCCGGTGGCCGGGTCGCGGCGGAAGGCGGTGGCCGTCTGTTCGGCCGCACGCCAGTAGCCGGGCATCACGTGCGGGCCCGCGGCCACGATCTCGCCGGTCTCGCCGAGCGGGAGCTCCTCGCCGTCGGGGCCGAGGATCAGCACCGAGGTGCCGGGCAGCGGGCGTCCCACGGACTGGGGCCGCTCCTGGTCCTCCTCGGGCGGCATGATGGAGATCCGCTTGCACTCCGTCTGCCCGAACTGGCGCACCACTCGTACGCCGGGGAACGCCTCGCGCAGGGCGGCGATGGTGGGGGCGGGCAGGGCGGCACCGGTGTTGGTGAACATGCGCACGGGGGGCGCGGGCTCGGAGTCGCGCGCGGTCAGGGTGGCGATCATCGCCGCCAGGGAGGGCACGATCGGGACGATGGTGGCACCGGTCTCCCGCATGCGGCGCAACAGCAGCAGGTCGGATTCCTCGCCGGCCAGGACGAGCTCGGACCGGCCGAGGCAGGACAGCAGCACCTTGTACAGGCCGTAGTCCCAGGAGAGCGGGAAGCGGCAGAAGACCACGTCGTCGGGCCGGTAGCGCAGCTCCGCGTTGATCGCGGAGGACGCGAAGGTGGCCTGGCGGTGCGGACAGATGACCGCCTTGGGCGCGGCGGTGGAGCCGGAGGTGTAGACGAGGGCCGCGATGTCCTCCGGCTGGACGTCCACGGTGACCGCCTCGGGCTCCCTGGTGGCCAGGGCCTCGATGTGGGGCCAGACGACGGAGAGCTCGTGGACGGCTACGGCGGTGCTCTCGCGCAGTCCGGGGGCGGACGCGGCATCGCCGATCACCAGGGCCGGCTCGGCGTTGTCGAGGACCGATGCCAGGTGGTACCGCTTCATCGCCGGGTTCAGCGGGACGAACACGGCTCCGCTGCGCGCGACGCCGTAGAAGAGGGCGACCAGCTCGACCCGGCTGGGCAGCTGCACGACGACGCGGTCGCCGGGGCCGACGCCCTGGCCGCGCAGCCAGTGGGCGACGGCATGGCTCAGTTCGTTCAGCCGCCGGTAGCTCAGTTCCGCGACGAAGTCACGCACGGCGCAGGCGTCGGCCGCCTCCGCCACGGCGTCGTCCAGCAGGGTGTGGACGAGGGTGCCCTGCGGGTAGGCAAGGTCCGCGGCACGACCGGTCAGTTCATTTTGGGCATGCAAAGCCATTCTCCGATCTGGAAAAGGCGGGCCGGGTCGAAGGGCGGTGCACGGGGAGGGAAGCCGGTCCCCATGCACCGGTCCCTCACTCGTCGATCAGTTCCAGCGCGTCCGCCGGGCAGACGTCGATCGCTTCCAGGATGCTGTCGCGCATCTCGGTGCCGGGGTCCTGAATGAGGAGGAAGACTCGGCCGTCCTCGTCGTTCTGCTCGAACAGGTCCGGCGCGGCGAGTACGCAGCAGCCGGCGCCGACGCACCGATCGTCATCAACCAGCACACGCATGATGTGTTTCCTCCGTTACCAGGTGACCGGGAGCTCGTGGATGCCGTGGATGAGCGCGTGCTCCCGCACCCGCAGATCCTCGGCCGGAGTGGCGAGACGCAGATCGGGAATACGCGTGAACAGCGTGGTGAGGGCGATCTGGAGCTCCAGACGCGCGAGGTTCTGCGCGACACATCCGTGGACGCCGTATCCGAACGCCAGGTGATTGCTCGTACCCCGGTGGATGTCGAAGACGTCGGGGTTCTCGAAAACGCCGTCGTCGTAGTTGCCGGCGACGCGGGAGGTGATGATTCCCTCACCGGCGCGGATCAGGACGCCCCCGATCTCGATGTCCTCGGTGGCGACCCGGGAAGTGCCCCAGTCGTTGGTGCTGGAATAGCGCAGCACCTCTTCGACGACCTTGGGGGCGAGGGACGGGTCGCTCTTGAATTCGGCGAGCTGCTCGGGGTGCTGGAGCAGTGCCAGGACGCCGAGCGTGAGGTTGTTGGCCGTGGTTTCGTGGGCGGCGCCGTTGAGCACGTTGGTCATCCACGCGACGTCTTCGAGGCTCAGGCCGTGGCCCTCGCGCTCGTTCTTCGCGATGACCCGGCTGGGCAGGTCGTCCCCGGGGTTGGCGGCCTTCTCGGCGATCTGCTTGCCGAGGTACTCCTCCATCTGGCCGATGATGCGGATCTGCTCCTCCGGGCCGGTGGAGCTGTTCATCAGCGTGCCCGACCAGTTCTGGAAGACCTCGCGGTCCTGGAAGGGAATGCCGAGGATCTCGCAGACGACCTGCGAGGGCATCGGGATGGAGAGGGCCTGCACCAGGTCGAGCGGGCCGCCCTGCTCCAGCATCCGGGTGATGTAGTCGTCGATGATCGACTGGATGCGCGGGCGCAGCTTCTCGAGTGTCTTGACGCTGAACTCCGGGCCGAGGAGGCGGCGCTGCACCGCGTGCTCCTGGCCGTCGAGGTTGAACAGCCCGCGCCGGACCGACTGGACGTAGGAGTCGTCCACGTTGATCGGGATCGGGTATCCGGGCAGCTTGATGTTCGCACTCAGCCGCGGGTCGCTGAGGATCTGCCGGATCAGGTCGTATCGGGTGAAGAGCCAGGCGGGCCGTCCGTTGACGGCGACCGTCACCTTCGACACGGGCTCCTTTTCCCGCAGCTCGGCGTACTCGGACGGTGCTCCGAACGGGCAGCGGGCTGCCAGGGGAAAGGGACGCCTTTCCGCCACGCCGGCATTCTCCGCTTCAGCAATTTCGGTCATGATTCCCCTCTTTGGGACTGGGCTTCGGCGGGTACTCCACCAGATGGCCGTGGGCGACGGGCCGTGGATCCGCGGGTGACGCAAACAAACGCTCTGAGCCAGAGGCTATTCATCCGCGGGGCGCGTTCAGCACCCCTAACGACCCCTAAACGGCGCCAGTTCGAGCCGGCGCCGCCCCAGCGGCGCACGCGGCGGCGAGCTTGGCCCGATCGGTCTTCCGGTTGGAGTTCAGGGGCAGTTCGGCCAAGTGGCGGTACTCGCGGGGCCACATGCCGTGGGGCAGCACCTCGCGCAGCTCGCGGGCCAGTACGGCAGGGGGCACCGGGGTGCCCGTGTAGAAGACGACGAGTTCGAGGCCGTTGTCCGAGGGCCGGGTGACGGCGACGGCCTCGGTGACCGACTCGCAGGCACGCAGGGCGTGTTCCACCTCGGCGAGCTCCACCCGCCAGCCCTGGATCTGCACCTGGGAGTCCAGCCGCCCGAGGTAGATCAGCTCGCCGTCGGCCAGCCTGCGCACCCGGTCCCCGGTGCGGTACCAGGTACGGCCCCCGTGCGGATGGAACCTGCCCCCCTCGTCGGCCGGGTCGAGGTAGCCGCGGACCATCTGGGGCCCGGTGACGCACAGTTCGCCCTCGTCCTCGACGACGCTGCCGTCCTCGCCGATCAGCATGTGATCGTGTCCGTCGTTGACGGCACCGATGGGAACCAGACCGTTGACGCACTTGGCGGGGGATTCCTCCGGCGACCAGCGATGGCCGGTGATGGTGACGGTCAGCTCGGTCGGCCCGTAGATGTTCTCCAGTACCGAGCCGGGTGCCGCGGTCTGCCAGTCCACTGTGTCGGCGGCGGTGAGCGCCTCGCCGGCGAACAGGCTCCAGCGCAGGCCCGGCAGGCTGCCCGGCGCCAGTCCGCTCAGCCTGCGGATCAGGGAGATGGCGCTGGGGGTGGAGAACCAGACGCTGATGCCGTGTTCGGCGACGAAGGCCGGGATGTCACGGTAGGCACGTGGGGGCACGGCCTGCACGGTGGCGCCCGCACCCCAGGCGTTGAACAGGTCGAACATGGCGCAGTCGAAGTTCAGGTCGAAGGTCTGCGAGAAGACGTCGCCCTGGTGGAAGTCGTAGCGCCGGTCGAGCAGTTGGAAGTAGTGGTGGGTGTTTCCGTGGGTGATGGGCACACCCTTGGGGCGGCCGGTGGAGCCCGAGGTGAACAGCATGTAGGCGCTGTCGGTCTCTTCGACGGGCCGCGGCTCGGTCAGGGCGTGGCCGGCGGAGGGTTCCAGTGCGCGGCGCCCGGTCGGGACCTGCGCACCGCCGGCCGGGAGCACCGGGAACGCCGTGTCGTCGGCCCCGCAGTCGGCCAGGCGTGCCAGGCCCGGCCCGTCGGCGATGACGGCGGAGACCTGCGCGAGCTCCAGCATGTGCCGGGTGCGGGCCGCGGGGAAGTCGGGGTTCAGGGGGACGGCGGCGGCGCCGGTGTAGAGCGCGGCCAGCAGTCCGACGTAGGCGTCGATGCCCTTGTCGGCCAGCACGCCGATCGCGCGGGGGCGCTCCTCGGCGCCGGCGAGCAGGGAGCCGGCCCAGGACAGGGCGCGCTCGTGGACCTCCTCGTAGCTGAGGGCGTCCGGCCCGACGCGTACGGCGGTCTTGCCGGGGTCGAGCCGCAGGCCCCGCAGGAACCGTGCGTGCAGTGCTGTACCGGACATCTTTCTTTCCTTTCTTCACGCCCCAGAAGAAATGGGGGCAAGTAGGGGGTGCCTTCGCTGCATGCTTGGCATATCGTCACAACGAAAGCCATTCCGTCGCATAGTCAGACAGATTTCGGAGACGCCATGTGGGACGAGCAATTCGAAGAGCTCCTGCGCAAGTATCTGCCGTTCTTGGGCACCCATGAGGAGCTCGCCGGCGATACCAGCCTGCGCGATCTCGGACTCGATTCGCTCGGCACGGTCGAGATGATGGCATCGCTGGAGAGCATGTACGACGTGCGCTTCGTCGACGAGATGCTGACCATGGAGACCTTTGCGACACCGGACGTACTGTGGGCCTCGCTCCGCAAGATTGCCGCCAGCCCCGCCGGATAAGACGTCCCGGAAAGCAGATATGCCCTTCGGAATCCTGACGATAACGGAGGGCATATCTGTTGGTGCTGCGAGGTCTTCCCCCTAGCGGGTGTGCGGCCCCGGGGGGGGGGGGGGGGGGGGGGG
>NZ_JBMNDO010000177.1:0-12292 GCF_052542855.1 Streptomyces sp. SAS_281 | reverse complement strand
GATCATCCGGGCGCCCCGCCCTCGTACGTACGCGGCCCGGCCCCGGGCCGGCTCCGGCTTCGCTCAGCCCGCGAGGAGCTTCTTCACCGTGGCGGCCACCCGGCCGCCCTCGGCGCGCCCCGCGACCTTCGGGTTGACGATCTTCATGACGGCGCCCATCGCGCGCGGCCCCTCGGCCCCGGCGGCCTTCGCCTCGTCCACGGCGGAGGCCACGATGGCGGTCAGCTCCTCGTCACTCAGCTGCTGCGGAAGGTACGCATCGAGGATCGCGCCCTCCTTCTTCTCCCGCTCGGCCTGCTCGGTCCGGCCGCCCTTGGCGAAGGCGTCGGCGGCCTCACGGCGCTTCTTGGCCTCCTTCGCGATCACCTTCTGCACCTCGTCGTCGGAGAGTTCGCGGGCGGTCTTGCCACCGACCTCTTCCTTCGTGATCGCGGTGAGGGTCAGCCGGAGCGTGGACGAGGTCAGCTCGTCACGCGCCTTCATGGCCGTGGTGAGGTCTTCCTTGAGCTTGGACTTGAGCGTGGTCATGAGGTGATTGTGGCAGGTGCGGGGCGCCCGGCGCCCGCCTGTTTTCCTGCGGGCGTACGACGTCTGCGACGATGGGCGCATGCGCGCACGCTACGGAGTACCCCTGAAAATCACGGCGGTCACCGCCGCGGCCGGCGCCGCCGGTCTCGCCTACGCGGCCGGCTTCGAGGTCCGCTCGTTCCGCCTGCGCAGGGTCACCGTCCCGGTGCTTCCGCGAGGGGCGCGCCCGTTGCGCGTCCTCCAGGTCTCCGACGTGCACATGGTCAGCGGGCAACGCAAGAAGCGCGCCTGGCTCCAGTCCCTGGCCGGTCTGCGCCCCGACTTCGTGGTGAACACCGGCGACAACCTCTCCGACCCCGAGGCAGTACCGGAGCTGCTGGACGCGCTCGGCCCGCTGATGGAGCTCCCGGGCGTGTACGTGTTCGGCTCCAACGACTACTACGGCCCCAAGCTGCGCAACCCGGTCCGGTACCTCTTCGAGAAGGCGTCGGGCAAGCACGGCCTCAACGGCAACGCCCCGGCGGTCGGCGTCGTCCACAACCCGTGGGAGCCGATGCGCGACGCCTTCGACGAGGCGGGCTGGCTCAACCTGTCCAACACCCGCGGCCGCCTCAAGCTGGACGGCCTGGAGCTCGCCTTCACCGGCCTGGACGACCCGCACATCAAGCGGGACCGCTACGCCGAGGTCGCCGGCGGCCCCGAGACGGGCGCCGACCTCTCGATCGGCGTCGTCCACGCCCCCTACCTGCGTTCCCTGGACGCGTTCACCACGGACGGTTACCCCCTGATCCTCGCCGGTCACACCCATGGCGGCCAGGTCTGCATCCCCTTCTACGGCGCCCTGGTCACCAACTGCGACCTGGACACGGACCGCGTGAAGGGCCTCTCCACCCACTGTTCCGGCGGTAACCGCTCCTACCTCCACGTCTCGGCGGGCTGCGGTACGAGCCGCTACGCCCCGGTCCGCGTGGCCTGCCCCCCGGAGGCGACCCTGCTCACCCTGACCCCCCGGGACGTCTGACCGGGCCGCTCCCGCCGATCACGACAAAAACCGGATTTCGTCTCCGGGCGCCGGTGGGCTAGAGTTGTCGATGTCGCCGGGAGACCGGCGGCGATCGGGGTGTAGCGCAGCTTGGCAGCGCGCTTCGTTCGGGACGAAGAGGTCGTGGGTTCAAATCCCGCCACCCCGACGCTGGTCAGAGGCCACATACGGCGATCCGTATGTGGCCTCTGTCGTATCCGGGGGCCAAACAGGGGGCCAAAGGGATTTGCTTACGCCTCCGGCGTGGCTGCCCTATGCCGCTCGGCGAAGATCTCATCCATAGCCTCTGCCCCCTGCGTGATCACCGGTCGGAGCTGCTTTCTGTAGACGGCCTCGGTGGTCGCCTGACTGCTGTGGCCGACCAGCATGGCGATGCGCTCCAGCGGGATGCCGTGATCGGAGAGCAGGGACACGAAGCTGTGGCGAAGCTCCCGGGGGGTCCATTCGGGATCGAGTCCCGCCTTTTTCACGATGGCGCGGAAGTCACGCCGAACGTTCGCAGCGTCCAGCGGCTCACCGCTCCGCGTGGTGAACACCCGACCGTCGGGACGCCACTCGATGCCGTGTGAGGCGCGTTCCTGCTTCTGCCACCGCAGGTGTTCGACCAGCACGTCCACAACCTGCTTCGGCAGGGCGATCGTCCGGCGGCTCTTGCGCGTCTTGGTCTCCCCGTGCCTGCGCACAGACCGCCACACGGCGACGTGGGGCGGGATACCGTCCTCGGGCGTCAGGTAGACGTGATCCCAGGTGAGCGGCCGGGCCTCCTCGGTCCGCACCCCTCCGAGCAGGGACAGGACCAGGTAGGCGTAGAGGCGGCTCCCCCGCGCGGCCCCCAGCACGGCCTTCGCCTGTTCAAGGTTGAGCGCCTTGCTCGGCCGGCCGGTACGCCCCTCCGGAACGGTCACCAGCAGCGCGACGTTGCGCACGGCCTTGTCTCGCCGCTGGGCATGCTCGATGGACCGGCGAAGGATGGCCAGCACATCCCGAAGGCTGCGCGTGGACAGCGCCTCGACGCGACTGTTGAGCCAGTCATCCACGTCGTCAGCGCTGAGGTCCTTGAGCTTGGCCTTGCCCACGAAGGGGATCAGGTGCTTGTCAGCAAGCGTGCGGTTCTTGGCCACGGTCTGAGCGTCCCGGCCCTTCAGTCCGCGCTCCAGCCAATCGTTCACGGCGTTCTCAACGGTGTAGTTGGCAGGGGTGCGAACACCTGCGGCGACCTCCTTCTTGAGGTCGCGGATCTTGTCGCGTACCTCCGTCTTGGTCTTGCCGTAGACCTTGGGCCGTAGGCGCTTGCCGTTCGGCGCGTACCCAAGGGAAACCGCCCCCACGTAGCGATTCTTGGCCCGGTCCCAGTAGATGGTGTCTTCCCCGTGCCCAGCCCTGCGGGTGGGCTTGCTGGTTGCCACGTCGGCAGTTCCTTTCATGCCGCGGGGCCCGCCCATGAGTGGACGGGCCCCGCTGGTTCGGTTCGGTCAGTCGGATTCGCGCTTGAGGAGGTCGATGTACTCCTCGATGTACTCAGTGGGGATGAGGCGTCGGCGGCCGACCCGGACGGTGCGGAGGCGGCCTCGGCGGATCTCTTCGTAGGCGGTGGATCGCTTGAAGCCGAGGGCCAGCGCGGCATCCTCGACACGAAGGAGTCGACAGGCGGGCGGCGAGGCGGTGGGCGTGGCCACGGGAGTCTCCTCTACGTGTGGCGGGCGGGTGCCCGCCTTGTCCTGGCAGATCCGCAACGTCCGCCACGCCGCCACACCGCAGGTCAGGGGTCCTCGTTTGTGGCGGATGGCAGTTGCGTGGCGGATAGGTGCCGCCACACGCGGAGGGCGTGGCGGCACCTGGTAGCGCTGGGGTCAGCCCGCGACCGGCAAGTGCGGTGTGGCGGAATCCGCAGGCATGTGGCGGGTGGCTGTGGCGGTATCCGCCACGAATTCACCCTCGTTGACCTGCGGTGTGGCGGACGTGGCGGACGTTGCGGATTCCTCGGAGGGCGGGGAGCAGTACCGGGTCCAGGCGTCCGTGAGGTCTTCCGCGTAGTAGCCCTTGGGAGTGCCGGAGGGGGTTCGGATGCCACGCGGCTTGATGGGCTTGATGGCCGGAGTGACGTACTGACTGAGGAGCTTGGCGAGCGTCCGGGAGTTCAGGGGCTTGTCGTCCAGGTCGCCCCAAGGGGCGTCCTCCATGCGGAGCAGGATTTCGAGGATGACGGCGGTGGGCACCCGGTCCGCGCCGCAGAACACCTTGTCGCGTAGGTCGGTCAGCAGTCGCACGCCCAACGACGCTTCATCGTTGTCGTGACCGGCGTTGATCAGGTCCAGGCAGGCGGCGCGTGCGCGGGCGGGCCAGGTTCCGCCGGCCGCGTCCGCGACGGCAAGAAGGGGCTCCCAGACGTCGGCGGGCCGGTCGGTGACCCCTTCGGGCATGTCGGGCCAAGCATTCGCGACCTGGTCGCGGACGGTGTCGGCCCACTTCGCGATTCGATCGCGCAGGGCGTGGCCCTGCTTCTCATGGATGCGCTGACGATAGGGCTCAACCTTCTCGTTGGGGGCTCGCTTGCGCATCCGGATGATGACCGACCGGGTCAGGACCGTGTCGGGCAGGGATCCGAGCCCGGCCATGGCGACGGCACAGTAGGAGCCGAACACCTGGGCGTTCTGGTTGGAGCCGTCCCCGACACACCTCAGAGCCCCTCCGATCCGCCGGTATCCGGCGTTCAGGAACCCGCGCAGCGCCTCGTCCGCTCCAGCCTTGGGGCCGAAGATGGTGTCCACCTCATCGAACAGCACCGTGGGCAGTCCCTCGGCGGAGTCGACCAGTCGATAGAGGGCGTTCGCGGACGCGGACACCGTGCTCATGGGGCGGGGGGTGAGGAGTTCCACGATCTCCAGCGCCCGGGACTTCCCCGACCCCGGTTCCGGGGACAGGAACGCGATGCGAGGGGTGGTCTCGAAGCAGTCGATCAGGTGAGCGTGCGCGTCCCACAGGGCGACGGCGACGTAGGCGGACTCGGTGGGGAAGACGTTGAACCGGCGGTGGAAAGCTTCCAGCTCATCGAGCAGGGCGGCGCCGTCGATGGGCGCCTTGGACTGCTGGTTGGGGGTCATGCGGCGTTCCTCCGGTGCTGCTCGGTGTGCGGGCAGTTGTTGACGTGAGCGCGGGTGGTGAGTTCGGTGACGGCGCGGCGGCCCCGTGCGCGTTCGTGATGGCCGCAGGTGCACAGCCAGTCCGCCACGGGGAGTTCGTAGCGGCCGAGTCCGCGCATGGTGAGGCCGGGTTGGATGCCGGTCACGGTGACCGTGTGCGGGTCAGGGCGAACTGCAACGGGGACGCCTTCGGCGACGACTTTCGCCGCACTCTCGCCGGGGGCGGTCGGGGCCGGTTCGGCGAAGCAGGGGCGGGTGGGGGTGGCGGGCAGGCTCTTAAGGCGGGGGTTCCTGGCGGTGCTCATGCGGTCCGCCGGGCGGGGTTGTGGGCGATGGACCAGTTCAGGGCGCTGGTGATTGCGGCCCTGCACTCGTGTTCGCGGAGTCCGGCCCGCAATCCCGCCTCATTAAGAGCCTGCTCCACCTCGTCCCGGTTGAGGTCGCCGGACGGGATGAAGCGGCCCAGGGCGCGGGCGGCCCTCACCAGCGTCCAGTTCCGCACCCCCTCACCCGCCCCGGCGACGGCCGCCGTTTCGGCCTTGAGGGCTGCTGAGGCGTACTGAGAGGCCCTGGATGGCGACGGCGCGGCCATTAGCACCCGCGACGGCTGACGGGGCGTCAGGAGGGTGTGGAGCCATTCCGGGAGGGGGGCGGGGGCGGTGGGGTCGGTTACCTCGTACGTGCCGTTGGGGAGGGTGCTGCCGGCGGCGAGGACGTAGCCGCCGTGGGCGCGGGTGTCGATGTGCTTG
Source organism: Streptomyces sp. SAS_281 (assembly GCF_052542855.1). Lineage (NCBI taxonomy): Bacteria > Bacillati > Actinomycetota > Actinomycetes > Kitasatosporales > Streptomycetaceae > Streptomyces > Streptomyces sp. SAS_281. Next base: position 6,833 of record NZ_JBMNDO010000177.1, on the reverse strand, counting down.
CCGAGTTTGCCCGCCGTGTTGCGGAGCTGGGACCGGGGCGGGGCGGTGAAGTAGAGGTGGTGTCCGCCGCTCGCGGTCCGGGTCCGGTAGGTGGCGGGGACGGGCTGTCCGGCGCGCTCGCAGAGCGCTTGCAGGGAAGTGACGCCGTCAGGCGTTCCTTTCGGGTCCTTGGCCTTGACCGTGTCGAGGTCGATGACGACCAGCCCGGACGGGCCCGTGGCAATGCCGACGTTGAACGCCCCCGTCGACCAGGCGGCGCGGATGCGGTCCGGGTCGGTGGTGGCCCGTTCCTCCGGCTTGCGGTGCCCGCCGGCGCAGGCCCCGGTGGCGGGGCATGCCTGCTCGCTGTGGAGGGCGGGGCGCTTGTCCCCGACGCGGAGGGGGAAGACGTGCCAGCCGTGCTCGGCGGCGGCCAGCGCGGCGGCGAGGGCTCGCCGGATGGGGGTGGGTTGGGTCATGCTGGGTGTCTCCAGTTCTGTGTGCTGGCAGACGACGGCGGCCCCGCTTCATTGGCGTGAGAGGGGGCCGCCGTCGGCGTCTGCGGAACGGGACGCGGAATCTGTTCGTGCCGGCGCGGGGTCGGCCCGGTGGGTTACTTGACGATCAGGTGGTCGGGGTGGCGTCCGTGCATGTGGCTGACGCAGTCGGCGCAGTCGGTGTGCTGGTCCTGAGCGGTGTGGATGCTGCGGTCGTGGGCGTGGGCCCAGCACTGGCGGCACTCGCCGCGCGGCGGGCGATACGGGTCGGCCACGCTTCCCTCCTTTTTCACTCTTCGTAGCTGTCAGGTGGGTTGGGGGATGGCTGCGGAGAGGCTGTTTCCGGGGGTTCCCGGGGTGCGGGGAATGCTGCTTCCCCAGGCTCCCCATGCTCCCCAACTGGGGTGTTGTCGCTGATCAGCGTGGGTGGGGCGGGTTGGGGAGGCGGTTGGGGAGAACTCCCCAAGATGTGCGCGACTCCCCAACCCCTTCCCCGTCACCGTGCGTGGCCTTATCCGGCGTTCTCGGTCTCGTCGGCGGGGGACTCGATGGCGGCGAAGAGGCGGGCGCGGGAGATCATCTGGTTGCCGTTGTACTTGCGCGGCTCGGCACCGAACGGCTTGAGGGCCTGCACCAGGTCGGAGGCGGACCACGACTTGTAGACCTCCGGCCAGCGCTGCGCGAGGTGCTGGCGGACTTCGTCGGACTTCATCCGCTCTTCGCTGCCGAGGACCGCGGCCACGTCGGCGAGGTGGTCGACCTCCCGCGGAGCCGACTCCGCCCCCGCGGAAGTCTTCACGCCGGCGCGCAGGGCCTTGGCCCGTTCCGCGATGGTCTCTGCGTCCTCGGGGCCGATGTAGTGGGTTCGGGCGGTGACGGAGGGCTGTCCGGGGGCGAGCTTGACCCCGTCGCCGGCGACCACGAGGGTGCCCTTGTCCAGCCCTTGGCGCAGCTTGTGCGGGGCGGCGCCGGCGTCGACCGCGGAGTCACCCACGGCCATGCGGGCCTGGGACTCGGTGCCCAGGACCAGTGAGGCGCGGATGTGGTTGCCCTCGCGGGAGCGCTTGGGCAGGTTCTCGTTGGTCGGGTCCTGGGTGCCCTCCCAGGTGGTGACGTTCACCGCGCGTCCCTGGTCGTGAATCTTCTTCACGGCCTGGAAGTAGCGGCTGTCCGCCTTCGACCCCCCGAACGGGGCGCCCTTGCGGACGGCGCCTTTCTCGGTGACGAACGTTTCCTGAGCACCGGAGCCGTAGGCCACCTGCGCCTCATCGACCACAAGCACCAGGGGGTTGAACCGGCGGTCGGCCAGGATCTTGTCCTGACTCCAGCCCTTCGCGGTCAGCGCCCGCATCAACGCGATCCGATCAGCCATCTCCGCGACGCCCTCCTCGATCATCTCGGTGGCTTCGATGACGTGGTCGTCGGTGGGGCCCTGGATGAGGACGGTGGCGATGCCGTCGAACATCTGCCAGTCGCCCACCCCCTTGAGGTCAGCGATACGGAACTCCACCCGCACATCCAGCGCGAGCCACAGGGCCAACGCCCGCAGGCTCGCGGTCTTGCCCTGGTTGGACAGGCCGGTGATGAGCATGTGCTTTTGCCACAGCGAGACCAGCACCGCGTCCCCGCGCAGGTCGACACCCCACGGGGCCCGCCCGCGGTGCATGTCGGCGGTGGCGTCGGGGTCGGTGAGCAGCGGCGAGGGTCCGATGGGCTGGTCCAGGGCACCGGAGTCCGCGATCCACATGCGCACGGTCCGCGGGGCCGGGGGGAGGGTCATGTGTAGTTCGTGTTCGTGGCGGGAGAGGTTCTCCGCGAGCTTGCGCCGTTTGTTCAGGACCTCTTCGGTGCTGACTCCGGAGGGGAGGGTGACGTCGACTTCGACGCCGCACCCGGCCAGGGTGATGGGGCCGAGCATGCCGGCCGCACCGTCGGCCATCTCCTTGATGGCCTTGCGCAGCGGGGAAATCCCCAGATCAGCAAGGGCCTTGATGACGACCGAGGGGGTGACCGGGACGTCGTCCATTCCGCTGGTGGTGGGGCGGGCCCAGGCGGGTGCGGTCTGCTGCTGCTGACCTGCCCGCCACAGGTGGGACAGCCCGGCCAGCAGCGCGAGTGCGAGAGCGGGCCCCCAGGCGACACCGACGAACCAGCACACGGCCCGGACCGCGTCGACGGCGGCCAGCGTCGGCGCGATCACGTCGTGCACATCGCTGTCATGGATGGCCATGCAGGCACCGAGTAGCAGTAACGCACCCTCCGTGCCGGCGGTGCCGATCGCGGCGGACTTGGCCATCTGCGGAACACCGCTGATCAGGTCCATCCGGCGGCGGTGGCGGTCGGTGCGGAAGCGGTCCGCTTTCTCCTGCCACTCGGCTGCGAGTTCTTGGTTGCCCGCGGCCACCGCGGCGGCCCTCATCTGGTGGTGGACTGCCACCGTCCGGCCCTGCCACGTCCGCCGGGCGACCACACCCGCCCCGCCGACGACGTAGAGGGAGTGGCGGACCGCGGCGCGGGCTCCGGCCCGGGTCCGCTCGTGCGTGACGGCGCCCCGTACGGCGCGACCAGAGCGCACCCACAGCGGCACCGGGCCACTCTCACCCGGGGCATCGGCGGTCTCTGGAGTGTTCGGGGCGGCCGGTGGCGGGGTGGTCTCGGGGTTTTTGAACAGGGGGATCACGTTCTCGGACATGCCTGACCTCTCCTGATACTCGACAGGGGGTTGGGGGTGGTTTCAGCCCTCGGCACGCAGGACGGCGCGCTCGGCGCGTCGCACCGCGTCCTCCGCCTGCCGGCGGGCCTGGCGGGCGGCAGGGCGGTCCGTGCGGGGGGCGGTGCGCTCGGCGGCCTTGGCGTTGGCGAGGGCCTGGCGGGCGTCGGCCTGCACCTTGTACAGGGCCGCGAGTTCCTGCGCGCCGCGCTCGGCGGCCCGCTGGTCGATGCGCTCGATCTTGGCTTCGAGGCGCGGGTCGACGCAGTCGGCCATGGCCTGGCGGAAGCCCTTGCGGAACAGCTTGCTGCGCTCGCGCTTCTCGGCGGGGGTATAGCTGTGCATGGGGGTGCCTCCCAGGGCAGGGGCCGGGCTGTCCGGCCCTCCGCCCGCCCGGCATGGTGTCCGGGCGGACAGGGGGCCGTCAGCGGCGGCGACGGGCCCGGGATACCGCCTTGGACGCGGCCTTGCCCTCATCGCCGCCGACCGACTTGACGACGGTGACGACACCCCAGGCCATGACCGCGGCCAGGAACGCGAGCAGGGCGAGGTTCGCGGCGATCGCGGTGAGGACGCCGACCAGCAGCGGTCCGAAGTAGACGCCGGCGGCGACCGTGCCGGCGCCAATGCCGGAGCCCAGCGCGATCCGCTGCATGGTGCGGTCGGGCGGGGCGTGGTGGATGTGCTGCACGACCTGCGGCGGCGTCTGCGGGGCGGGCAGGTTCGCCGGGTCGGCGTAGGTGTAGGTGCCGTCGGGGAGCTGGACGACGGTGACCGCCCGGGTGGCGGGCAGGTGGGGGTCCATACGGTTCCTTCCACGGGCAAGGGGTGTGCGGGAGTGCCCCGGGCCGGAGTCGATCCGGCGCCCTCACGGCATGGGTGCCGGGGCTGGGGTGGTCAGTCGGTGGGGGTGAACGCTTTGGCGACGTTCATCAGGAGCACTTCGGCGGACATGAGGTGGCCGACCATCCGCCCGGCGTCGGCGAGGTCGATGCGGCCACGAGAGTGGATCTGCTCGACGTAGGCGCGGACCTCTTCGATGACGATGGCCTGCGCTGCGGCCTGGATGACGTTCTGCTGGATCTCCTCGGCAGCCATGACGGCCTCCTTCAGGCTCGGGCGGTCGGCTTGGGCATGGCCCGGCAGGTCTCGGCGTGGGACTGCGCCCAGGCGCGAGCGGGGGCGATGGAGTACGTGCCGTCGGCATCGAAGTCGGGCTGGGGGCCCGTACCGAACTCGTCGTGCGACGGACTCCAGCCCCAGTCCTCGAAGTGCGTGTCGCCGCATCCGCCGCAGGTGATGAAGTGCTCGGTGGGATGCTTCGCGCCCGTATAACCGGACTGTTTGACGATCTCGACGGTGGCGCCACCAACGGTGAGGTAGCGGGCGAGAACACCCTCGGGCCAGGCGATCTGCGAGTTCATGAGGTGGTGTCCTTTCGGTCGGACGGGCTGTCGTGGCAGGCGACGCACATGCCGAGGGAGCGCGGAATGCAGTACCCGGCATCCCGCCGGCAAGCGGGGCAGGTGCGGCGGGCCCGCATGGCCGCCGCGAGGGCGGCGGTACGGCCCGGGGTCATGGGCCGTACCGGGCGGGCCAGCTCGATGCGGTAGAGGAAGGCGACCAGCGGCTCCCGTCGCCGCCGGGGCCGGCAGACGACGGCAGCGACATCCTGACCGCCGGGCCGCAGCCCCATCGCGCGGAGCTGTCGACGGGTGGCGTAGCCGTCCGGGGCCAAGCGCCACCGGTACTCAGGCAGCGCACCCACTAGGCCACCGCCTCAGCCGGTGCCGTCGATCGCTCGGCGCGCAGGGTGTCGCGCAGGACGCGGGCCTTGGCGGGCGAGGTGTGGACGGCCTTGCGGATCGCTTCGGCCGTCAGGTCGGCGGTCGACCAGTCGGCGGTCACCGATCGGGCCTCATCGAGCAACTGATCGGCCGTGCGGACCGGCCGCTTCGATCGGGCCACGTCCGGAACACGGCCGGTCGCCCGACGCGGACGCGTCGACTCAGCGGCCACCGCACGAACCCGGGGCGCCTCGATCGCCTTCACGACGTCCACGACCACCGGGGCGGGCAGAATCACCGGGCGCGGGGTCGACTCTCCCAGGTCAGCCGTAGACCGATTTGACGAGGTATCCGCCGATTCGGTGGCCGGGAGGCCGATCGGACGGCGGCGACGGAACCACCCGCCAGAGCGGTGCCGGGCGGGTTCTGCGGGGCGCTGGGCGGCGGCGAGAGCGGCGACCGATCGAGCGGCCCGCTCATGCAGCTTCGGCGTCATGCCGGGCTCGTCCGTGCCGGTCTCGATCTCCCAGGCACGGGCGAACGCGTCCTCGAAGGACAGCTCACCGAACGGTGCGGCCGACACCAGCCGATCGGCCACGAGCGCGATCGACCGGTGCTGACGGCGGCGCTTGCGGTCGTGCCGACGCCGCGCCTTGTCCTCGGCGGTGCCGGTCTTCACGGACAGGGTGGTCACCCACTGGCGCACCTCGAACAGGAGCGGGCCCAGCAGCGTGACCGCCGCGAGCCCGATCCCCGCCGTCCGCGCGTCCGAAGCCGACAGGCCCGGCAGGTGGGTGCCGTAGGTGTAGTTGATCGACGCGGCGAAGCCGGCCGCGGCGACGACCAGCGACCGCAGCAGCCACCGCACCCACACCGGCAAGGCCCGCTCATCGGCGTAGGCGACACCGGCCGCCATCACCCACGCCGCCCCCTCGATCGCCAACGGCAACGGAAGGAGCGTCGGAGAGATCGCGACGAAGTGCAGCACCTGCGCCGGCAGCGACCCCAGAGCGGACGCCGCGACCAGGCCAAGCGTGCCCTTGCGGTACACGTTGCCTGCCGTCAGCGCTTCACCCCGGGCCGCACGCCGCACCGCACGGGCCTCAGCCCGCGCCCGCCGCGCCCGGTCCCGCTCCGCACGCTCCTGCTCACGAAGACGCGCGGCCCGCTCATCGGCAACCCGCTCCCGCTCCGCACGGCGTTCGTCGGCGGCGGCCCGGTCAATGCGCCGCTGCTCGGCATCCGCTACACGGTCCGCACGGCGCTCCTCGGCATAGACACTCATGACCCACCGCCCTTCCGGGACGAGGTGAACGTGGCGTACTCGCCGGGAGGGCAGACGTAGTTGGACAGGGCGCCCTCGGCCGCGACAGCCGCCGCACCGAGCAGCGAGATACCGGCAGCGGCAGCGGTGGAGTGATCGGCGGCGGTGTGGGCGACCAGGGCGGCGGCCTGAGATGCCCGGCGTGCCAGGTTCGGAGTGCCGTCCGTGTCCGTCATGTGGTTGATGGCCAGGTCGCGGACCTTGTCACGGAAGCCCATCACGCCACCCCGCCCGGCTGCACCGCGACGATGCGGTTGCTCAGGTCGCGACGGGCAGCCATGGCCCGGTGCCGGGCCCGGCGGATACGCCGCACGTCCAGCTCACCAACCGGACGGTCAAGGGTCATGATCTGCGCGTCCAGCAGGTCGATGTCCGCCACGATGACGGGCATCTCGCGCTCGATCACGTCCAGCTCCGCGTCCGTCGGCTCCATGAAGTCGGCGAACGCGGTAACAGCGTCCTGAACAGTAACGATGGGGTTCATAGGGTCGTGTTTCCTTCCCAGAGGAACGGCCCGAACAGCGCCCCGGTGTTTC
>NZ_JBMNDO010000176.1:0-12551 GCF_052542855.1 Streptomyces sp. SAS_281 | reverse complement strand
GGGCCCCCGGCCCCCGGGGCCGGGAGCGGCCTGGGCCTGATCGGACTGCGTGAGCGCCTGGCCGTGCACGACGGCACCCTGGCCGCCGGGCCGCTGCCGGGCGGCGGCTACCGTGTGGAGGCCCTGATCCCCCTGGAGGCACCGTGACCGCGCCGCCGCGTGTACTCATCGCCGACGACCAGACCCTGGTACGCACCGGCTTCCGGCTGATCCTCGGCGCGGACGGCATCGACGTCGTCGCCGAGGCGGTGAACGGGGCGGAGGCGGTCGACGCGGTGCGCCGCACCCGGCCGGACGTGGTGCTGATGGATGTCCGGATGCCCGTGATGGACGGCCTGGAGGCCACCCGCCGCATCCTCGCCGGAGCCACCGAGCAGCCCCGCGTCATCATCCTCACCACCTTCGACCTCGACCGCTATGTGTACGCGGCCCTGTCGGCCGGGGCCAGCGGCTTCCTGCTCAAGGACGTGACGCCCGAGCAGCTGACGGCGGCGGTGCGCACCGTCCGCACCGGTGACGCGCTTCTGGCACCCGCCATCACCCGGCGCCTCGTGCAGCGGTTCACCCGGCGCGGCGGCGACACCGCCGCCCCGCACCGCGACCTCGCCGCGCTCACTCCGCGCGAACTGGAGGTCCTGGGCCTGCTCGCCCGGGGCCTGAGCAACGCCGAACTGGCGGCGCGCCTCCACCTGGCCGAGACGACCGTGAAGACGCACGTCGCCCGCGTCCTCGCCAAGCTGGGCCTGCGCGACCGGGTGCAGGCGGTCATCGTCGCGTACGAGACGGGCCTGATCAGCGTGGGCGAACAGGACGGGGGCGAGGGGGACGGCGAGGCCGGGCCGGAGGCGCCGACCGCGTTGCCGTAGGCGCCGCGGCCTCCTCCGCGGTTCGGCCCCCGGCTCACCCGACGAACACGAAGAGCACGAACCGCAGCAGGACCAGGCCCGCGAGGAACGTCGCGGCCCGCAGCGAGGGGTTCGGCGCGCCTCGGCGCAGCAGTCGGATACCGCTCCGGAGCGCGTACCCGGCCACGCAGGCCGAGATGAGCAGGATCGTGTACTGAAGGGGTGCGTTCGCAGAACGGCCGTTGGCCACACTGATGACGACGTAGGCCACGATGGCCTGGGGCAGCCCCAGCAGCCAGACCATGAGCACCGCCCGGGACGTGTCCTCGGGCCGGGCCTGAACCCCGGCCGGTCGGGACGGCTGCGGGACGGCACCGGAGACGGCTCGCCCGCGCGCCCCCGGGGTGGCGGTGGGCACGGGCGGGGCCGTGGCTCCGGTCTCCACAGGCTCCCCGGATGCCGGAAAGGGCGCCTCGGCCGGGCGCGGCGGCACCCGCAGTGCCGCGTCCAGCCGCGCCCGGAAGTCGGCGTCGGCACGCAGGTCGTCGGCGAGCACGGAGCCCACGATGGCCGCCGAGCCCTCACCGGGCTGCTCGTGCAGCCGTTTCAGCGCGGACGCCCCGAGGTCGCTGCGGCCCAGCCGGCCCCACACCAGCTCCTGGACGGCGGACCTGTGGCCGCTCGCGGCCGGGCCCTCCCCGGTCATCACCCGTACCGCCGCAGCGGCCAACTTCGAAGCGTCCACGGCCAGTTCCTTCCGCCCGAGCCACTGATGGCACGAGCCTACGGGGTGGGCCGGACCGGCGCCCAGGCCCCGGCGGCGCCTCTCAGGCCGTGTCCAGCATCGCCGGGCCCCAGGGGGCCGCGCCGGAGCCCTCCGCCCAGGCCGCGAGTGCGGTGCCGTCCACGCATCGGATGCCGCACGTCTCCGCGTACTCCAGGGCGGGTGCGGTGAACTCGCTGGTCGTCACCACGGCGGCGAGTTGCGCGCCGTGGACCGTCCAGCAGGTGCCGCCGAAGCGCTGGAGGTCCTGGGAGCCCACCTTGTGCTCGGGGCCGTACTGCTTGCACTGCACGACGACGCGGCGTCCGTCCGGGGCCGTGGCGAGGACATCGGCACCCAAGTCGCCCGCTCCGCCGACCACTTCGACCTCCTGGCAGCCGTCCCGCTCGCACAGCGCGGCCACCGCCGCCTCGAAGCCGTCCGGATCGAGGGCGGTGAAGTCGGGGGCCGGGGGCGGGAGTACGGCGGTGAGCCCGTCGTGGGCACCGGCGGGGGCGGACGGGATCTGAGGTGCGGGAGCCGGTTCGGGGGCGGCTTCCTCCCCGGCCGGCGGGATCATGCCCGCGCGGGCCGCCCGGCGCAGCTCACGGGCGCGGGGCATGGCCCGGAACAGGACGTAGAGCACGGGCAGGGCGAGCAGGGCCAGCAGCACGGCGGAGGCCGGGTGGCTGCCGGCCCAGTGCGCGAAGCGGACGAACAGCAGGACCGCGGCGCCGATCACGGCACCGGCGAGGGCGAGGGCGAGCAGGGGGCTGCGTGGTGCGGCACCCGTGGCGCGCGGGCGGGGCGTGACGCCTCTCGTTCTGCGTATCGGCACCGGCGTCTCCTTCGGCGGGTCGCGTATGTCGTCGCCCGCCGTGTGCCCCGAACCGCACCGTCCATGATCAGCGAGCGGCATCCGCTCTCAGGTGGTCCGGTACCGGTCGTGGATCTCGGGGCGTCGCTCGAAGCCCGCCGACACGTACGCGGCGACGCCGCCGGTGTTGGACGCCGGGGTGCAGACGAGCGCGCTCGACGCGCCGAGGTCCCGGAGCGCGGCAGCCGCGGCCAGGGTGATCGCCCGGCCGTGGCCCCGGTGGCGGTGGTCCCGGTGCACGCCCATCGGTTCGAGGAGCCCCGGCCTTCCCGGGCCGGCGGACCCCACCGTCACCGTCGCCACCGCGTGGCCCCGTTCGTCGCGCCCGAGCAGGCAGCGGGCGTCGGCGAACAGCGGCCCCGCGGCCATCGCCCGCCACGACGCCCCCGTGAACCGCGAACCGGGGAACGCCGAGCGATGGACGGCCGCCACCTCGCCGGCCTGACCGGGTCCGGCGACCTCGACCGCCGCATCCGGTGCGGGCACCGGCCCGGCCAGGTCGCGGCGCAGCGGTGTACATGGCTCGCCGACGCCCCAGCCACGTTCCCCCAGCACTCCCCGGACCAGCGCGTCCTGCGGTGCCTCGACGGCCGCCCTGCCCGTCGGGAAGCACCCCGTGCGCGGGGTGGGACAGGTCGTCGGCCGGCTGTCGCGCGAGCGGTGCGTCCCCACGGACGTCCGGCGCGGTCGTCAGCCGGACCAGGCCGGCCTGTCGAGCAGCCCTACGGCGAGGATCCGCCCGGCCCGGCTCCAGGTCCTGACCGCTGCGGCGGCGGCCCGGGGGCCGTTGCGCCCGTACCAGCCGAGGTCGCCCGGGTGCAGCTGCATCGGGGCGCCCTCGGCCTGCCGGCTCCGCAGGGCTTCCGCCGCCGCGGCCGGTCCCCTGGAGTCCGGTGTACTGAGTGCGATCGTCATGTCCCGATCCCACACCACCGCGCGGCCGGAGCGCAGCCCGATAACCGGGCCCCGGCCTGGGCCCCACATCAGTCCCGGAGCGCGCCCGCCCGCGCGGCGGGGAGTTCGCCGCAGTCGTACGTGTAGAGCCAGGCCATGGCCTTCCCGTAGAAGAGGCGGATGCCGGCCGGCATCATCAGATCCCGTGCCCAACGCCCGAGCGGGCCCGCCGTCTTGGCGTCGCGGTTGCCCGCCGCGGCCCTCGCCATCCGGGCGAGGCGGTCCGAGCGCGCCGCGTCGTACGCCGCGAGGGCAGCCGGTACGGAGGCCTCCGTGCCGAGTGAGCGCGCGAGCACAAGGGCGTCCTCCAGCGCCATCGACGCACCCTGACCGGCGCCCACCGGGTGATCGGCGTCGCCGATCAGCACGATGCGGCCGTCGTGCCGGACCGTCACCGGGTCCAGGGTGTGCGTCAGGGTGGGGCGGTGCAGCGCGGTGGTGGCGGCGAGGACGGCGGACGGCACCCGTTCGTGCCGGTGGAGACCGGCGAGGTGGCTGAGCCACGCGTCCTCGGTGCGGTCGAGATCCGGTGGCCCGGGGCTCGCGACCTGAGCCGACCACCAGACCCTGCCGTCCGGGGCCGCGAGGTGGAGGAAGGCACCGTTGCGGGCGAACGTCATGTGGAAGACGCCGGGTTCGACGTGCACGCCCTCGGAGACGCCGGAGATGCTGTACAGGCCGGCGTACGCGGGCGCGGGGGCGTGCGGGTCGAGCAGGCCGCGGGTCACCGAGTGGATGCCGTCCGCGCCGATGAGCAGGGACGCCTCAGCCGTGCGGCCGCTCGCGAAGACCGCGCGTACACCGGTGTCCGTCGCGACGGCGTCCGACAGGCGTTCACCGGTGACGATGCGCGCCCCGGCGGCCAGCGCCTCGGCGCGGAGCGTCTCGACCAGTGCGCCGCGCATCAGCGTCACGCTGTGCAGGTCGTCGCCGCCGAGCCGTCCACGCGGCACGTCCCCGAGCAGTTTGCCCGATCCGGCCCACATGCGCTGGCGCGGCACGTCGACACCCGCGTGCCGCACCTGATCCAGGACGCCGAGAGCGCGCAGCACCCGTAGCCCGTTGGACGCGAGGCTCAGGAACGAGCCGACCCGGCCCGCCGGTTCGGCGTACGCCTCGTAGACCGCGACCTCCGCACCGAGCCGCCGCAACGCGATGGCGCTCGCCACTCCGGCCACTCCCCCGCCGACGACGATGACGTTCACATAAGCCCCCTGAATCCACATTCAGTGAATCAAAATTCATCGAACTGGGGTTCACTATGATGGGGGGTCCGACCGCACGTCAAGCGCGACAAGGAGCCCCGTCCGATGGGCGTACGCAAGGAGAAGGCCGCCGAGACCGAGGCGGCCCTGAAGGAGGCGGCGCGCCGGCTGTTCGCCGAGCGCGGCTACCTCGACACGAAGATCACCGACATCACGCGTGAGGCCGGGCGCGCCACCGGCTCCTTCTACGCGCACTTCGCGGACAAGGAAGCCCTGCTCAAGGCGTTGGTGGGGGATCTGAACGCGCAACTCCACGCGGAGATGGGGGCGCAGGAGCACCCGGCCGACCACGACCTGACCGACCAGGCGCAGCTGCGTGCGCATCTGGCGGTCGCCTGGGGGGTCATCCGCGACCACCTCCCGGTGATCGTGGCGATGATGCAGACCACCTTCGCGGGGCCGCCGAGCGAGGGCCGCGCCTGGGCGAGCCTGGCCGGGGACACGGGCGTCTTCCGCGAGCACCTGGCCTGGCTGCGCGACCGCGGGCACCTGCTCCCGGGCGACCCGGCCGTGGTGGCCGCCGCCATGGGCGCGATGGTCTCGCAGCTCTCCTTCGCGGTGACGACGGCGGGGCCCGGGCGGCCGGAGTTCTCCGACGACGAGATCATCGACACGCTGACAGGGCTGCTGCTGCACGGACTGGCCGGACCCGCGTCCGCGACGCCGGGTCCGGCCTGAGGGTCGCGCCCGGGGGCGCTACGAGGTCTGGGACAACGGCTTGGCGATGTCCTCCAGGGAGCGCTGCTCCGCGTCGACCGCGAGGAAGGCGGCGACCAGGCCGGCCGCGCACATGAGGGCCGCGCCGATGGAGAACGCCAGGGCGGTGTCGCCGGGGACGCCCGACTCGGTGAGGTCGGCGAAGATCAGGGGGCCGCTGATCCCGCCGGCCGCGGTACCGATCGCGTAGAAGAAGGCGATGGCCATCGCCCTGGTCTCCATGGGGAAGACCTCGGAGACCGTGAGGTACGCGCTGCTCGCGCCGGCCGAGGCGAAGAACAGCACCACGCACCAGCAGGCGGTGAGGGTGTTGGCGGTCAGCGAGCCGCGGTCGAACAGCCAGGCCGTGACGAAGAGCAGGATGCCCGGCAGGATGTACGTGGTCGCGATCATGACGCGTCGTCCGATGGTGTCGAACAGCTTGCCCAGCACCAGCGGGCCGATGAAGTTGCCCGCGGCGATCACTGCGAAGTAGTAGCCGGTGTGTCCGCTCTCCACGTCGTAGAACGTCGTGAGGATCGCACCGAAGCCGAAAGTGATCGCGTTGTAGAGGAAAGCCTGCCCGATGAAGAGGGAGAGGCCGAGCACCGCACGCTTGGGGTAGCTGCGGAAGACGGTCTTGGCGATGAGCCCGAAGCCGATGCTCTTGCGCTGGTGGATCGTGATCTCTCCGGCCGGCGGCGGCAGCTTCTCGTGCTTCTCCTCCTCGACCTCCCGTTCGACGGAATCGACCAGTTCGTCGGCCTCCTCGCCGCGCCCGTGGATGAACTGCCACCGCGGACTCTCCGGGACGTGCCGGCGAACGAGGAGGATCACCAGGCCCAGGACGACGCCGAGTGCGAAGGTGAGGCGCCAGCCGAGGTCCTTGGGGAAGATGTCCGTGTCCAGCATGACGATCGACAGGAGTGCGCCGCCGACCGCGCCCAGCCAGTAGCTGCCGTTGATGATGAGGTCGACCCGGCCCCGGTACTTCGAGGGGATGAGCTCGTCGATGGCCGAGTTGATCGCCGCGTACTCGCCGCCGATGCCGAAGCCGGTGAGGAAGCGGAAGAGGAAGAACCACCAGGCGCTGAAGGACAGAGCGGTCATGGCGGTCGCGGCGAGGTACACCACGAGCGTCACCATGAACAGCTTCTTGCGGCCGTAGCGGTCGGTGAGCCAGCCGAAGAACAGTGCCCCCGCGCAGGCACCCGCCACGTAGAGTGCGGCGGCGAGACCGGTGACCTGGGCGGACGTGATGTCCAGGCCGGACCCGTCCTCCGAGAGGCGGCTCGCGATGTTGCCGACCGTCGTGACTTCGAGGCCGTCGAGGATCCACACCGTGCCGAGGCCGATGACGATCATCCAGTGCCAGCGCGACCACGGCAGTCGGTCGAGTCTGGCCGGGACGGCGGTGGTGACGGTCCCGACTCCGGAATCGCCGGGCGCCGCGGCCTCGTCGCGCTGATCGCGCCTTCGGCCCCTTCCCCCACGTGGGCGATGTTCCCTGTCTCCGGGGCCCTCCGATGCGGCGGGGGTCGTCACGGCAGCTACCTCCTCGTCCGGGCGGGTGCGTCCTGCGGAGCCGCAGAGCATCCAATATCCGCCAGTTGCCCCGGCGCCGCCGCCGCACACGCGGTGACTCCGCCACATGGGTCCCGTCCCCGGCCTGCTGACGGCGAGTCGGGGTGGCCCACCCGTTCGGAGCAGGCCCGGGAATAGTGCGGGCCGGACGCTGTTGTCCCCGGCATGACTTCTGCGAAGCGTGAGACGTTCGGCCGGATCGGCATCTGGAGCGGCGCCCTGCACACGTCACGGGTGGACGCCGACGGGAAGAAGGCGATCGCGGAGGCGGTGGCCGAGATCGAGGCGCTGGGTTACGGGACGTTGTGGCTCGGCGGCAGCCCCTCACCGGAGGACGCCGCCGCGATCGTCGACGCCACCCGGACCATCACCGTCGCGACCGGCATCCTGAGCATCTGGGGCCACACCGCCGAGGAGGTGGCCGCCCGGATCGCCGCGATCGACGCGAGCGCCCGGGGACGCCTCGTCCTCGGCCTGGGTGTCAGCCACGACGCGCTGGTCCCCCAGTACGCGAAGCCCTATACCGCGATGGTGGACTACCTCGACGCCCTGGACGCCGCCGACCCCTCCGTGGGCCCCCGGCACCGGGTGCTGGCCGCGCTCGGCCCGAAGATGCTGAAGCTGGCGTCCGACCGGGCGCTGGGCGCGCACCCCTATCTCGTCTCCGCCGCGCACACGGCGGAGGCGCGGCAGGCCCTCGGACCCGACGCACTTCTGGCGCCCGAGCTGTCCGTCGTGCTCGACACCGATCTCGACCGGGCCCGCGACACGGCGCGCGGGATGCTGGCGATGTACCTCGAACTGCCGAACTACACCTCGAACCTGCTGCGCCTCGGCTTCACGGAGGGCGACTTCGACGGCGGCGGCAGCGCGCGCCTGCTCGACGCCCTCTTCGCGCTGGGCGACACCGAGCGGGTGAAGGCGCGGACACGCGAGTACGTGGACGCCGGCGCGGACCACGTGGCGCTCCAGGTGGTCACCGCGGACGAGGGCCGGACGGGACTGCCGCTGGCCGAGTACCGCGAGCTGGCCGAGGCGTTCGGCGACGATCTGTAGCACCTTTTCGGAGCCCCGGTCCGCGGCTGTGCGGGCCGGGGCTCTTGCATGGGCGGAGCCGTCCTCGTACATTGGTGAACATGTTCGGTGAACACGTTCACTCAACCCGTGCGGAGCAGAAGCGGCGGACCTCCGCCCGCGTCGTCCGGGCTGCCGCCCGGCTCTTCCACGAGCGGGGTTTCCAGAGCACGACGGTGCGCCAGATCGCGACGGAGGCCGAGGTCTCGGTGGGTGCGGTCATGGCGGTCGGGGACAAGGAGTCCCTGCTGGGCCTGGTGTACGACCAGGCCGTCGCGGACCGGATCCCGGCCCCGCCCGAACCGGTGAAGGACGGAGCCGCGCCGCCCGCCGTCGACTACCTGGCGCACTACTTCGACCCCTTCCTGGCCCTGTTCGCCGAGAACGACGACCTCGCCCGCGCCTACTTCCGGACCCTGGCCCGGGGCAGGCCGGAGAACGCCGCGCTCGGCGCACTCCGGACGCTCTCCGAGGCCAATCTGACGGCCGCGATGGTGAACGACGGGATGGACGAGGCACGCGCCCGGCTCGGCGCGCAAGTGATGTTCGCCGGCTATCTGGGGGAACTGATGCTGCTCGCCGCCGGAACGACCGAGCCCCGGCAGACGGCGACGCGACTCGGGACCATCGCCGCCTTCATCACCGCGCGGGAAGGGAACTGACCCATGTCGCTCCTCGAACTGCCCTCGCCTGTATGGCCGGTGGTGGTCCTGCTCGTCGTCCAGGCCGGTGACGCGGCGATGATGCTGCGCCCGCCGAAGTTCATCGTGGACTGCCTGGAGGGCGTACTGCTGCCGCGCGAGTGGTGGTGGGTACTGACCACCGCGAAGACCGCCTCGGCCGCGGGTCTCGTCGTCGGCCTCCGGGTGCCCGGTGCCGCCATGACGACGACCGCGGCGATCGTGGTCTACTTCCTCGCGGCGGCCGCCGCACACATCCGCGCACGGGCGCTGAACATGACGTTCTGGGTGAACTGCCTCGGCATGCTGGCGGGTTCGTCGGCGGTGCTCGTGGGGTGCTTCGTACGGGTGTGAGGCGGTCCGTCGCCGCGGCGCGGGCGCGCACTGCGGCGACGGACCCGGCGCTCAGGTGGTGTAGTCGGCGTTGACGCGGATGTAGTCGGCCGACAAGTCGCAGCCGTACACGGTCGCTTCGCCCTCTCCGATGCCGAGTGTGACGGCGATGTCCACCTCGTCCCGCCGCATGAGGTCCACGAGCCTGCCCAGGGTGTCCGCCTCGGGCTCGACGGGATACACCTCGGTGTCACCGAACTTCACCGTGACGCGGGCCGGGACGATGTCGGTCTCGGCGGTGTTCTTGCCGATGGCCATGAGCACGCGCCCCCAGTTGGGGTCCGCGCCGTGGACGGCTGTCTTGACCAGCGGCGAGTTCACCACGCTCTTGGCGATGCGCTTGGCCTGCGCGTGGTCACGGGCTCCGCCCACGGTGACGCGCAGGAGCTTGGTGGCCCCTTCGCCGTCGCTCGCCAGTTGCAGGGTGAGATCCAGGCAGAGATCGGCCAGCGCGTCGGCGAACAGCACGGGGTCGACGGGGCCGGCGGCCCCATTGGCGATGACGGCCACGGTGTCGGAGGTGGAGGTGTCGGTGTCGACGCTCAGACAGTTGAACGAACGGTCCACGGCTCCCCGCAGCGCGGCGTCCAGGTCGGCCGGGGGCACTTCGGCGTCCGTGAACACGTAGGCCAGCATCGTGGCCATGTCGGGCTCCAGCATGCCGACACCCTTCGCCACGGCCACGATGCGCGCCGGTCCGACGGTGCGGGAGGCGGTCTTGGGGCGGGTGTCGGTGGTCATCATGGCGCGGGCGACGTCCCGGGGGGCGGCCGTGAACGCGGCGAGGCCCTGCTCGGCGGTCCTGTCGAAGTGCGGAAGGATGGTGGACATCGGCAGGGGGCGGCCGATGACACCCGTGGACCCGATGAGTACTTCGCCTTCGGAGGCACCGAGGATTCCGGCCACCCGCCGGACGACCTCGGCGGCGTTCTCCTCGCCCTGGCGGCCGGTCGCGACGTTCGCGTTCTGCGCCAGGGTGGTCACGGCGCGGAGACTGCGCCCCGCGGCGTGCCTGCGGCTGAGCAGCACGGCCGGACCGGCGAAGAGGCTCCGCGTGAACACGGCGGCACTGGTCGCCGGCCGGTCCGAGGCGACGATCGAGATGTCGTCGCCGTGGTCGCGCAAGCCGCCGTGACCGGTGTACCCGCGAAACCCGGTGGGCCAGGTCAGGTGATCACTCGTCTGCAATGCATGATCATGCGTCATGACACATATCTTTGCAGTGCGGAGACCCGCACGTCCACCCATTTCGCGGCAGGACCATCCCGGTGCCGCCCCGCGAGCACTTCGGCGAGCGGCTCGACCCGCGGGAGAGGGAGTCCTCACGGGTGACCGACCCCCGCGTTCAACACATGAACGCCGCACGTCCATTGACATGCTCATTGCTTTATCGCTTTTATTGCGCCGGGTCGCGCCCCGCCCGGCTCCGGGCGAGCGAGCGGGTGCGGCGGCCTCCGCACCCCCGTCCCCCATGTCACAGGCGGGGCGGCGCACGGCGCGGGATGGGAGCGCTCCCATCCCATTCGCGCGCCGTGTACCGCGCCTCCGAGAGAGGAACCAGCACCGTGCTTCACCCTCTCCGTACCTTCCGAAGAGCCGCCAGAACCGCCGCCGTCGCCGCGGCGGCCCTGCTCCTGCCCCTCGCCGGCGCCCACGCGGCATCGGCCGGCGAGGCCACCGCGGCCGCCGCCGGCTCCGGCTACTGGCACACCAGCGGGCGGCAGATCCTGGACGCGGGCAATCAGCCGGTCCGCATCGCCGGCATCAACTGGTTCGGCTTCGAGACCGCCAACTACGCGCCCCACGGCCTCTGGTCCCGCGACTACAAGAGCATGATCGACCAGATGAAGTCGCTGGGTTACAACACCATCCGGCTTCCCTACAGCGACGACATCTTCGCCGGCACCGAACCGGCGAGCATCAACTTCTCCTCCGGGATGAACACCGACCTGGCCGGCCTCGACTCGCTCCAGGTGATGGACCGCATCGTGGACCACGCGGGCAGCGTCGGCATGAAGGTCATCCTGGACCGGCACCGCCCCGACTCGGCGGGCCAGTCGCCGCTCTGGTACACCTCGGCCGTCCCCGAGTCCACGTGGCTCGCCCACCTCAAGTCGCTGGCCGCCCGGTACGCGGGCAACGACGCGGTGGTCGGCATCGACCTGCACAACGAGCCCCACGACCCCGCCTGCTGGGGCTGCGGCGACACCACGAAGGACTGGCGGCTCGCGGCGGAGCGGGGCGGCGACGCCGTGCTCTCCGCCAACCCGGACCTGCTGATCTTCGTGGAGGGCGTGCAGACCTTCGAGGGGGTGTCCGGCTGGTGGGGCGGCAACCTCATGGGCGTCGGGCAGTACCCGGTGGAGCTGAGCGT
Organism: Streptomyces sp. SAS_281; assembly: GCF_052542855.1. NCBI lineage: Bacteria > Bacillati > Actinomycetota > Actinomycetes > Kitasatosporales > Streptomycetaceae > Streptomyces > Streptomyces sp. SAS_281. Next base: position 1,046 of record NZ_JBMNDO010000176.1, on the reverse strand, counting down.
GCCGCACAAGGTGGTGTACTCGGCGCACGACTACGCCACCAGCGTCGCCCAGCAGCCGTGGTTCACCGACTCCTCGTTCCCGGACAACATGCCGGGCGTCTGGGACAAGTACTGGGGCTACATCTTCAAGCAGAACATCGCCCCGGTGTGGGTCGGCGAGTTCGGCACGACGCTCCAGTCCACCACCGACCAGAAGTGGCTGAAGGCCCTGGCCGACTACCTGCGGCCCACCAGCCAGTACGGGGCCGACAGCTTCTCCTGGACCTTCTGGTCCTGGAACCCGAACTCCGGCGACACCGGTGGCATCCTCAAGGACGACTGGGCCTCGGTCGACACCGTGAAGGACGGGTACCTCGCGAGCATCAAGGCGCCCGGCTTCGGCAACGGCGGCGGCAACGGCGGAGATGACGACACCCAGGCGCCCACGGCCCCGACGGGCCTCGCCGTCACCGGGACCACCGGCACCTCGGTCTCCCTGTCATGGAAGGCCGCGGCCGACGACACCGGAGTCACCGGCTACGACGTCTACCGGGGCTCCACCAAGGCCGGCACCGCCACCGGCACCACGTTCACCGACACCGGTGTGACGTCCGGCACCTCGTACACGTACACCGTCCGCGCCCGCGACGCGGCGGGCAACACCTCCACGCCCTCCGCGTCCGTCACCGCCACCACCACGGGCTCAGGCGGCAACACCGGCTGCAAGGCGGTCTACACGGTGAACGGGGACTGGGGCAGCGGCTTCGGGGTGGACGTCACCGTGACCAACACGGGTACGGCAGCGGCCACCTCGTGGAAGCTGACCTGGACCTACGGGGGCGACCAGAAGATCACCAACATGTGGAACGCCGCCTACACCCAGTCCGGCGCCGCCGTCACCGTCACCAGCACCGCCTACAACGGCGCGCTCGCGGCCGGAGCGCACACCAGTTTCGGCTTCCAGGGCACACCGGCCGCCGGAGCCGTGCCGACCGTGAGTTGCACGCTCTCCTGACCGTCCCGCCCGCGCGACCCGCTCCGGAAGGGAGCACCGCAGCCCGCCCCCC
>NZ_JBMNDO010000175.1:0-12631 GCF_052542855.1 Streptomyces sp. SAS_281 | reverse complement strand
CCCCCCCCCCCCCCCCCCCCCCCCCCCCCCCCCCCCCCCCCCCCCCCCCCCCCCCCCCCACGGCCCCTCCCCGCTCAGGCCTCCAGGGCCGCCCGCAGGGCCCGCTTGTCGACCTTGCCGACGCCGGTCATGGGAAGCCGGTCCAGGACCACCAGCTGATCCGGCACCTTGTACGCGGCAACCCCCCGGCCCCGGAGGGCCGCCTGCACGTCCCGCAGAGCCGGCGCGGGCGCGCCTTCCCTGAGGACCGCACAGGCGCAGGTCCGCTCCCCCATGACGGGGTCGGGCAGGGCGAGAACGGCAACGCCCAGCAGCGGGAAGGCGGCGAGCAGGTGCTCCTCCACCTCCAGCGTCGGCACCTTCTCCCCGCCGCGGTTGACGACGTCGTTGATCCGGCCGACGACCTCGAAGTTGCCCTCCGCGGTCCGGCGCACCAGGTCGCCCGTCCGGTAGAAGCCCTCCTCCGTGAACCGGGTGCGGTTGAGCTCCCCCGCGCGGTAGTAGCCGCGCAGGGTGTACGGGCCCCGCGTGAACAGCTCGCCCGTCTCGCCCGGACCCGCCTCCGTCCCGTCCTCCGTGACGACCCGTATGTCGTCGGCCGGTGAGAGCGGTCGCCCCTGCGTGTGGACGATCACGTCCTCCGGGTCGTCGAGCCGGGTGTAGTTGAGCAGGCCCTCGGCCATTCCGTACACCTGCTGGAGCGTGCAGCCGAGGATCTTCGGCACCTGGCGGGCCGTCTCCGGGTCGAGCCTCGCGCCGCCGACCTGGAGGACGCGCAGGGAGGAGAGGTCCTGGTCCGCCCACTCCGCGGCGTCGAGCCACAGGGGCACCAGAGGCGGCACCAGCGAGGTGATGGTCACGCCGGTCCGCTCGATGAGCGGGAAGCACACGTCCGCGGTGGGTGCCGATGCGAGCACCGCCGTGCCGCCGGCCCGGAGCGTGCCCAGGACGCCCGGGCACGCGAGGGCGAAGTTGTGCTCCACGGGCAGCGCCGCGAGATAGACGCTGTCCGGCCCGACGCCGCAGAGCCGCGCCGACTCCCGCAGCTGGTAGGCGTAGTCGGCGTGCGTCCTCGGGATCAGCTTCGGCGGTCCCGAGGTTCCGCCGGACAGCAGGAACAGCGCGATGTCCTCGGGGTCCGGCGCGGGCAGGGGAGCGGGATCCGCGTCCACGGAGGACAGCGCCGTGTACGGTCCCGGTTCCCCCGCGACGAACACGTGCCGAAGACTGTCGGTCCGGTCGAGCACCTCGCGGGCGACGAGCCGGAAGTCGCAGTCGGGCACCCGGTCCGGGCAGACATAGGCCACGGCTTCGGCGGTCGCCACGAGGTGGGTGATCTCCGATGTGCGGTGGGCCGGCAGGGCGTACACCGGCAGGATGCCGGTCCGGAACAGGGCCAGGCTCAGCACCACGAGGTCGATGTCATTGGGGAGTTGCACGACCACGCGGTCGCCGGGCCGCAGGCCGGCGCGCAGCAGGCCGGCGGCCGTCCGGTCGGCCCTGCGGTCCAGTTCCTCGTGGGTGACCCTGCCGGTCGCGGTCACCAGGGCGGTCCCGGCCCGCTGCCCAGGCGCCGGCACGGACCAGGTCCCGAGGACATCCGCGTTCCAGTACCCCTCCTCCCGGTACCTACGGGCGACCGGTTCGGGCCAAGGCACACAGCCCTCGTGCATGGGGATCCTCCTTCTACCTCGGTCAATGGGGGCGCACGGCATCGGTCGTCGGCGTGTCACGGGGTGGACGGCCAGGCGGTGGCCGTAGGGGGCAGCGCCGCGCGCACCGTCCGGAAGACACGCGGGAGCACGATCGCGCGCCTGGTCTCCAGGTAGAAGTGGCCTCCGGTGAAGACCTCCACCGCGCAGGCCCCGGTGGTGACCCCGCTCCAGGCGGCGGCCTCGTCGGCGGTGATCTCCGGGTCGTCGTCGGCGTACAGCACGGTCACCGGGATGTCCAACGGGCCGCTGGGCAGCGGGCGGTAGGTCTCGATCAGCCGGTAGTCGGCGCGGATGGCCGGCAACAGGGCGCCGAGCAGGGCGCTGTTGTCCATGACGTCCCGGGCGGTGCCTCCCAGCCGATTCAGGTCCGCGAGGAGTTCCCGGTCGGTGGCCCGGTGGAGCGTGCCGCCGCCCCGCGTGCGCTCCGGGGCGGGCTGGCCGGAGACGACGAGCGCGGCGGGCGGGCTGCCGGTGACGGCGAGCCTGCGTGCGGCCTCGTACGCCACGGCGGCGCCCATGCTGTGCCCGAAGAGCACGGTCGTCACCGACTCGCCCCCGGTGCACGCCGAGGTCAGGGCCGGTACGAGGTCGTCCAGCAGGCTCCCGATGTCGGTGGCCGCCGGTTCGTCGAAGCGGTCCCCCCGCCCGGGGTACTGCACCGCGCACACCTCGATGTCCCACGGGGCGTCCAGGGACCAGCCGCGGTAGGCACCGGCGGCTCCACCGGCGTGCGGGAAGCAGATCAGCCGGGCGCGCGCGTGTGTCCGCGGGGACAGGACACGCAGCGCGGAGGTCTGCCGGCGGTCGGCGGATATCACAGCTCGCCCTCCTCGAACGCGCCGGCCGGCCCACCGGCCGCACCGCCGGGGTCCGGGTCCAGGCCCCGCGCCGCCCTCGCCCCGCTCACCAGCGCGGCCATTCCGGCCACCGTCGGGGCCCGCAGCACATCGCGCATCGGCAGCTCGACGTCCAGCCGGCCGCGGATGCCGGCGACCAGACGGGTCGCCGCCAGGCTGTCCCCTCCGAGCGCGAAGAAGCCGGCGCCGCTGGCGGTGACGGGCGCGCCGAGTACGCGTTCCCAGAGCTCCGCCACCGCCTCCTCCACGGCCCCCCTCGGGGGATCGCCGATGCCCTCCCCCGGGGCCGCCGCCTCGGCGAGCGCCCGTTCGACCCGGCGCCGGTCCACCTTGCCGTTGGCGCTCAGCGGCAGCTCGGCCAGACCGACGAGGGAGCCGGGGATCATGTGCGCGGGCAGCCGGTCGGCGAGCCACGAGCGGATCGCCGCCGGGTCGGCCGCCTGCTCGGCGCGCTCCGGTCCGGGGCGCCTGGCAGTGATCAGGACCACGCCGTCGGGTTCGCGCCGGGACACCCGGGCACCGGAGAAACCCGCCCGTTCCACGGCCCGCAGCCATCGGGCGGCGTCGGCCGGGGTGTGCGGGACGGGCGCCGTCGGGATCGCCAGCGGGGACGGGTGCTCCCGGGCGACGACGAGCAGCCGGCCGCCCTCCCTGCCGAGCAGGGCCAACGTGCGCGCGCAGGCGTCCGGGTCGGGCTCTAGGCCCAGGGCGTCGTGGGCCACGAGCACGTCGAAGGCGGCGAGCCTCGCCTCGGGCACGGTGAAGGCGTCCTGACGCGCGGTCCGCACCTGGTGGCCGGAACCGGCGAGCCGGGCCTCGGCCGCCGCGATCCGGGACGCGTCGGGGTCGAGCAGCGTGTAGTCGACCGTGCCGGGCTTGATCCGCTCCAGCAGGGCGGCGGCACCCCGGCCGGCCGCGCCCGCCCACTCGGCGAGGGCGAGCGGCCCGCCGCGATCGGTGTGCAGGGCCTCGACCTCCTGCGCGACGGCGTCCATACAGGCGATGACACCGGTCAGCCGGAGGGCGAGCCCGTCCGGGGAGAGCAGGGGGTCGTCGGTCAGGGCATCGATGCCGGCCGTTCCCACGAGCACCGCCGCCAGCAGGGGTGTGGCTCCGGCCCAGGCTTCCACGACCGGCTGGAGGGAGGTCCCGGATATCCGGTGGCGCAGCGCGGCGGCCCGCTCTGCGTCGCGGACCTCCTGCCAGCGCGGGCCGCGGGTCACGGCTCCGGCCGAGATACTCAGGACGCGGCGGTCCCGCAGGAAGTCCAGCCAGGAGCCGAGGCGTTCGCGTGCCGTCACCGCCACGGGCAGCGCATCCACCTCCACGGGTCCGCCGCCCGCGCCGAGCAGGGGGTCCAGCAGGGCGGCGAGCAGGGTCTCGGTCAGCCCCGCCTCCAGCTCATGGGCGTCCCCGCCGTCGATTGCGGCGCGGGCGGCTGCCGGCTCGGGTGCGGCGGCCGCGGTGGGCAGGAAGGCCGCCGCTATCTCCCGGGTCCGCTCGCCGATGACGCCGGCGAGGGCGTGGGACACGGCGGGGTGCGACTGGAGCACGGACTCGATCTCGCCCAGTTCGATCCGGAAGCCGTTGATCTTGACCTGGTGGTCGATGCGGCCAAGGAACTCGAGCGTGCCGTCGGGCCAGTAGCGTCCCTGGTCGCCGGTCCGGTACCAGCGGCCGTCGGTGGCGACGGGGAAACGTTCCCTCGTCAGCTCGGGGTCGCCCCGGTAGCCCTCGGCCACCCCGGTTCCGCCGATCCACAGCTCTCCGGGCACCCAGTCCGGGCAGTCCCGGCCGTGCGGGTCGACCACGCGGAACCGCTGGTTCGCCAGCGGCCTGCCGTACGGGATGGACCGCCACTCCCGGGGCACGGCGGTGACCTCGTGGGCATTGGACCAGATGGCGGCCTCGGTGGCGCCGCCGAGCGCGACCAACCGGCACCGGCCGACCGTCGCCCGCTCCAGCCGCCCCGGCAGGTCGAGGCCGATCCAGTCGCCGGAGAGCAGCGCGAGGCGCAGCGAGCCCGGAAGCGGAGCCGTGCCGGCCGCGGTGAGGAGCATGTCCATCAGGGCCGGCACGGAGTTCCATACGGTGACGGAGTGCCGCTCGCAGAGGGCGAGCCATCGGTGGGCATCGCGCCGGTCGGTCTCATCGACCAGGACGAGGGCGCCGCCCTCGGCGAGCGGGCCGAAGACATCCCATACCGAGAGGTCGAAGTCCAGTGCGGAGACGGCGAGGACACGGTCCGCGGGCCCCACGCCGTACCGCTCGTCGATGTCCTCCACCGTGTTGACGGCGGCACGGTGGCTGACTTCGACGCCCTTGGGGGTCCCGGTCGAGCCGGAGGTGAAGATCACGTACGCGGTCGTGTCGGCGGAGACCTCGACGGGGGCCGCCAGCGGAGCGGAGCGCAGGGCCTCGGCGAGGGGCAGGACGGGAGCCGGGGAGCCGGGCGACGGCTCCGCACCAGTGCCGTCCAGGACGAGCACACAGCCGCTGAGCGCGTGGACCCGGTCCCTGCGCTCAGCCGGTTGGTCGACGCCGACGGGGACGTAGGTACCGCCGGCCGCGAGGACGCCGAGCACCGCCGCGATCTGGTCGGGGCCCTTGGGGACGGTGACGACGACCGTGCTGCCCGGTCGCACGCCCCGCGCGACGAGCGCGGCCGCCACGCGCAGTGCCCGGTCCGCCAGTTCGCCGTGTCCGAGCCGGCCGTCGTCCCCCCAGAGCAGTGCGGTCCGGTCGGCCCGGCCGGCTGCCCTCTCGAAGAACGCCTGGTGGAGCAGGCGGCCGCTCTCCGAGCGAGCCACGGAGTTGGTCTCGGCCCGACATCGGATCTGGGACTCGGGCAGGGGTATGTCGGGCGGAAGGTTCCAGTCTGCGGTGGCCAGGCGCCGCACCAGGTCGGTGTACGCGGCGAACATGGTGTCGACCACGCCCTCCGGGAAGAGTTCCTCGCAGACGTCCCAGGCCAGTGTCAGGCCGCCCTCACGGGTGCCGTACACCTGGTGGTCGAGCCAGACCTGGGGAGTCTGCGAGATCATCCAGGCCAGCTCGCCGAACTCGGCGGCGAACTCGTCGGGCACCAGCGGGGCGTCGAGGTTGCAGGCGAAGACGACGGGCGCCGTGCGCGGGTTGCCGGTGTCGGTGCGGACGAAGTCGCGCAGCACGTCGACGCCGGTGTACGCGGCATGGCCGACGTCGTCGTGCAGGCGCCTCTGGATGGCCCGGGCGCGGTCGGCGAAGCCGGCGTCGGCGGACAGGTCGACGTCGAGCAGCAGCAGGCTGGTGAAGTCGGCCACGATGCGTTCGGTGTCGGGATGCAGGCCCTGATCGCGGTCGAACAGCGGGATGTTGAGCAGGAAGCGCTGCCGGCCGCTCCATCGCATCAGGATCTCGGAGAAGGCGGTCATCAGCAGGGCGGCGGGCGTGAGGCCGTGTTCACCGGCCCTGCGCCGGAGGGCGGCCCACGCGTCGGGGGCCAGCGTGTGCCCGCGCCGCACGAAGCGGGGCGTGCCGATCTCGTCGGGGTCCACCGCCAACGGGAGAGCGGGACCGCCGGGCAGCTCGGGCAGGCGTCGCTGCCAGTACTCGCGCGCGCGCTCCCGCCCGGCCGCCCGCCGGGTGGCGGTGTCCGCCGTGTACTGGGGGAAGGTGTAGGTCAGTTCGGCGACGCCCGCCGGGTCCGCGTACAGCGCCGCCAGGTCGGCCAGCAGCAGGCGGATGCTGTGGACGTCGGCGACCAGCAGATCCACGTTGATGTGGATGCGCCGGCCCGCGGAGGGGTGCAGGCTGAGCCGGACGTCGAAGACTTCCCCCCGGGCGACGTCGAGCACGCGGTGGGAAAGTCGCTCGCGCAGGTCCAGCAGGGCCTCGTCCGCCGCGTCGGCGGGGAGGTCCGTGAGGTCGTGGACGGTCAGGCCCGGCCATGTGCCGCTCTCCGTCACACGCTGGGTCCCGTCGTCGGCGAACGAGGCGCGGAGCATGGGGTGGCGGCGGACGAGCGCCCGCACGGCCTGCTCCAGCCGGTCCGCCTCCGTTTCCCGGGTGTCGATCTCCACGTAGGCGTGGCAGCCGACGCCGCCGAGCGGCTGACCGGTGTCCCGGCCGATCCAGTAAGCCTGTTGGACGGGCGTCAACGGGAACGGCGCATGGAGGTCGACAGGGCCGGCGGCGCCGGCCGGCCGCTCCGGCCGGGCCCGGGCGGGTTCCTCGCGGGCCGCGGCGCCCGTCTCCTGCCGCGCCGCGAGCAGCGCGCACCAGGCGGAGAGCCGTGGGTCCTGGGCCAGCTCGGTGAAGTCCACGCCCGCCCCCGACCGGTTCAACCGGTTGACCAGACGCATCAACTGGATGGACTGCAGGCCCAGCTCGAAGAGGTTCACCTCGTCGTCGCCGGGGCTCAGCCCGATCCCCAGCAGCGCGGACACCTCCTTGCGGAGATCGACCTGGCCCCCTGCCGTACCGCGTGACATCCCTACCCCCCGTGTGTCGGATGGTGTACTGACGAACGAGCGCTCGTCATGGTGCCTTCATGCAGCCGCGTGGGCGCTGATTGTCCACAATTCGGCGTAGCGGCCGCCGGATCGGACCAGTTCATCGTGAGTGCCTTGTTCCACGATGCGGCCGTCCTCGAGGAAGACGATCAGATCGGCGCTCTCGACCGTGCTGAGGCGGTGGGCGACCATGATGACCGTACGGCCCTCCATGAGCCGGTCGAGACCCTCCTGGACCAGCGCCTCGCTCTCCGGGTCGAGGGCCGAGGTGGCCTCGTCGAGCAGCAGCAGCGGGGCGTCCTTGAGCAGGGCCCGGGCGATCGAGACCCGCTGCCGCTCGCCTCCGGACAGCGCCGCGCCACCCTCCCCGACCTGGGTCTCCCAGCCGTCGGGGAGCCGGTCCACCACGCTGTCCAGGGAGGCTGCGGCGGCCGCGGCCCGCACTTCGTCGGCCGTGGCGTCGGGCCGGCCGATCCGCACGTTGTCCTCGATGGTGCCCTCGAAGAGGTAGACGTCCTGGAAGACCATGGAGAGGCGGGACATCAGCTCCTCGCCGTCGATGTCCCGTACGTCCACGCCCCCGAGGCGGACCACCCCCGAGTCGACGTCGTGGAAACGGGCGATGAGCTGGAGCAGCGTGCTCTTGCCCGCCCCCGAGGCCCCGACGACGGCGACCCTTCGGCCGGGCTCGGCCGTCAGGGAGAGCCCGTCGAGCACCTGGCGATCGCCGCGCCGGAATCCGACCGAGGTCAGCTCGACCCCGTCGTGGGCCGGAACCGCCGGCCGCTCGGCACGCGGCAGCGGGGGCTCGCTCAGGATCGCGTCGATGCGCTCCAGTTCGCCCCGGGAGACGCGCATGATTCCGCCCAGGTCCGCGAGGGACAGCAGGGGGTCGACGCAGCGGGCGGCCAGCACCATGATCGCCAGCAGTTCCGGAGCGCCGAGGCTTCCGTCCAGCGTCACGTACACGCCGAGGGCGAGGACGGCGGTGAAGACGGCCTGCACGGAGAAGGTGAGACCGAGCATGCCCGGCACACCGCTGAGGGCCGCCCGTCGGCCGCTGCGCCACTGCTGGTGCAGGGCGTCGTCCAGGAGGCCGAAGCGCTCGCCCGTTCGGCCGCCGACGCGCAGCACCGGCTGGGCGCGGACGAATTCCACGACGCGGCCGGCGGCCTCGTCGCTGCTGCGTGCCCGCTCCGCGTCCTGGCGTGCGGTGGCCTTGGAGGTCCAGCGCTGCACGCCGCTGATCACGGGGATGGCGACGAGGCCGGCGAGAGCGAGACGCCAGTCGAAGAAGAACATCACCACAACCACGGAGACCGGGATCAGGGTGGCGTTGATCAGGGGCCTCAGCCGGTGCGCGGGTACCGACATGACCTCCATCACGCTCCGGCTGGTGAGCCCGGAGACCTCACCGACCCGCCCGGGGGTGAACCAGCCGAGGGGCAGTCCGGCGAGGTGGTCCCCCAACCGGTGGTGCAGGCCCCGGGAGAGCTCACCGCCGGTGCGGAAGCCGGACTTGTCGCTGTGGTAGCCGAGCACCGACGTGACGAGGACGGCCACGGCGAAGGCGGCCAGATACGGCCAGGCGTCCTCTGCCTCGCCGTCGAGCACGGCCCGCAGCAGCGGGATGAGGAGTGCGTAGGACAGACCTTCCACGACGGCGCACAACGACATCAGCGCGACCGTACGACGCAAGGGGCCCGAGTGCCGCTCACCCAGGACCCGGAGCAGCAGCCTGATCATCCGTGGATCTCCCTCTTCCGGCCGGCACGCGCGTGCTGGGCACGCCACATGGCGGCGAACTTTCCGTTCATGTCGAGCAGTTCGCGATAGGTCCCGCTCTCCGCGATCCGGCCGTCCTCCATGACGACGATCCGGTCGGCCCGGACGACGGTCTCCAGGCGGTGGGCGATCACGAGTTGTGTGCGGCCCCGGACGAGGTTGCCGAGTGCGGCACGGATCTCGGCCTGGGTCTTGGCGTCGGCGAAGGACATCGCCTCGTCGAGGACGAGCACCGGGGCGTCCACGAGCAGGGCCCGGGCGATGGACAGGCGCTGCGCCTCGCCCCCGGAGAGGCCCACGTCCTCGCCGATCACGGAGTCGTATCCGCGGGGCATCTGCTGGATGCGCTGGTGGATCCCCGCGGCGCGGGCCGCCTGTTCGACGGCGGCCCGGTCGGCCTCGGGCACGGCGAGGGCGATGTTCTCGGCGATGCTCGTGCGGAGCAGCCGGACATCCTGGAGGACGAACGAGACCTGGCGGTACAGACGCTCGCTCGTGATGTCGCGTACGTCGACGCCGCCGAGCAGCACGGCGCCGCTGGTCGGGTCCGAGAAGCGCGGGACGAGCTGGGCCAGGGTGGACTTGCCGGCGCCCGAGGGGCCCACGAGCGCGGTGGTGGTGCCCGGTTCGAGGAGCAGGTCGATGCCCTGCAGCACCGGGCGGCCGGAGTCGTACGCGAACCCGACGCCGCGGAACTCCACCTGGTCGCCCTGTGGTTCGGCCGGCCTGAGGGGCTCCGGGAGCGGCGGTACGGCGAGCATCGCCCGGATCCGCTCGGCGGACCGCTCCGCGGCGTGCACATTGTCCAGACCGTGGCCGAGCGCGGCGATGGGCGCGGTCAACGCGACGGCGAGCAGGGGAAAGGGCAGCAGGTCGGCGGGCGGCATGGCGTCGGCGGAGACCAGGGCGGTTCCGCCGGCGAGGACGAGCAGCAGGACGAACGGCGGGGAGAGCACCAGCGCGGCCAGCGACGCGAGCCCGGCGGCTCCCGCCACGTAGCCGAGGAAGAAGTCGGCGAAGTCGTCCGCGGACTTGCGGTAGCGCCGATGCGCCTGCCCGCCGCCGCCGAAGGTCTTCACGACGGCGATGCCTTCGACGAACTCCACGGACGCGGCGCCGATGCGCCCCATGGCCTCGCCCATTCTGCGGCCCTCGCGCTGCCGGTCCTCGCTCTGGAGGAGGCGCTGCAGCAGCAGGCCCAGGAGGACCGGTACGAGCGCGACGAGCGTCAGGCGCCAGTCCACCCAGGCGAGGTAGCCGAACGAGGCGAGCGGTACGACGACGGCGGATGTGGCCTCGACGGGCGCGTGCGCGATCAGGTGGTGCAGTTGATCGACGTCACCCTGCACCACGCCGCTGATCTCGCCGGAGCTGCGGCGGGAGTACCAGCCGAGCGGCACCTTCCCCAGGCGCTCCGCGAGCAGCCTGCGCAACGTCAGCTGGAGCCGCCCGTCGACGAGATGGGCGATGCCGCCCGAGGCCGCGGCAAGCAGCACCCTGACGAGCAGACCGGCGACGCCGATCCAGACGGCGAGCCAGGCGGCACCGTGGTCCACCGGCCCCGGCGCGAGCAGCACTCGACCGAGCTCGACGACCGCGATGAGTGGTGCGAGGCCGGCCAGCGAGCTGACGATCTGGAGTACGAAGACGGCGACGAGACTGGTGCGGTACGGGCGGAGCAAGCGCAGGAGAACCTGCCTGGAGGTCGCCGCGGGGCCGCCGGGATCGTTCTCGGATGATCCGCCGCCGACCACCTCCCCACCGTCGGCACGGCTGTGCAGACCCTCTGCCGTGGCCATGGGATTCCCCACCTTTCGGGCGCGACCGTACGGCCGGGGAGCGGGCAGCGCCGCCACGACCGGACGGAAAGTTCCATGAAGACGGCAATAACTTTACACGTATAAGAACGCGCCTCGCAAGCGCTGCGAGAAGCGCCTCCGGCGCCCCTCCGGAGGCGGGGAAGAACACCACGGCGGAGAATCCCGGCGCGGAGATTCCGTCCAGACGATGCCCAGAAGTGGCCTGAAACCATCGCGAGGGCCCCATCCCCGGCGGCCACGACCTCACCACGGGAGAGCTGGGACGCGTGCACTTTCTACTACTGAGTGGGCTAGGGCCCGCAAACCTCAATTCGCCTTATCTCGAGGGTTCCCTTTTCACGCCGAATCCGTCCGACGCGGCCAGGGAGATGCTCCGCAGAGCCGGAAGCGCGGACCTGGACCTCGGGCGGCTCGCCTTCACTCAGCACGGCCAGGACTACGCCCTGCTCAGGCCCCGTTCGGCCACGACGCCGCACCTCACGACGGTCACCCTGCTGTCGATCCTGGAGAACAGCGGGCACAGCTTCGACCGCCTGGATCTCGCCGACGTGTGGGAGGGGCGCGCCAAGGTACCCGAGGGCGATGTGGACGTGGTGCTCCTGTCGACCACGTACATCTGGAACGGGCCCATCCTGGGCTCGGCCGTGCGATGGATACGGGAGAACCTGCCCGGGACGCGCATCGTGGCCGGCGGGCAGTTCACGAACCTCAAGTTCATGCAGGCCATGCGGGACCACCCGGAGATCGTCGCGGTGGTCCGCGGCGACGGCGAGATCGCCCTGCCGAAGACCCTGGACGCCCTGACGGGACGGGGCGAGCTGGGCGCTGTGCCGAATCTCGTGTGGCGCGACGAGGACAACATCCGCATCAACCCCACCGAGTACGTCGACATCGACGACTTCCCCTCGCCGCAAGTCCTCGGGAAACAGCAGATCGTCCCCTACGAGTCCATGCGGGGCTGTCCCTTCGACTGCAAATTCTGTTCGTTTCCCGCGGCTTCACCCAAATGGCGATTCAAGTCCGCCGAGAAGATCCGTGACGACTGGCTGGCCTATGCTTCCCGGAACGGCGCGGATGTCATCTCGGCGATGGATTCGACCTTCACCATTCCGCCGACCCGGCTGCGCCGGCTGCTGGAAATCCTGCCGGATTCGGGCGTACCGAGATGGGAGGGATTCAGCCGGGCCAACACGCTCAACTCGGAGCAGACCGTGACAGGCCTGAAGGCCTCGCACTGCTACCAGCTGCACATCGGCTTCGAGTCGATGAACGACGACACCCTCAAGCGGATGAGCAAGCGGGTCTCGGTGAAGCAGAACCGCCGGGCCGTCGAGCTGCTCAGCCGGAGCGGGCTGTCGTACTACGGCCTCTTCATCGTCGGATATCCGGGTGAGGACCCCGGCATGTTCCAGGACACGCAGGACTACCTCCTGCGGGAGTACTCCGGGCATTACGCACTGTCCAAGTTCTCCATCACCGACGAGACCATGCCCCTCTGGCAGGACCGGGAGGAGCTGCAGATCGTCGCGGACGATCCGACCGACCCCGCCTCGCCCTGGTCCCACATCGGCATGAACAGCGCACAGGCCGCGCAGTTGCAGAAGGAGACCCTGGACAAGGTCCGGCTCACCAACCCGAAGGCCGTGCTGAGCCTCTGGCAGCACGACTACCAGCACTGGCTGATGCCCCGTCACGATCACAGCGTGAACATCGCGGTGGAGAAGTGCCTGGAGCGGATGGGCATGGCTCCGGTCGACTGCAGCGACCTCGACGAGGGAGCCGCGGCCATCCGCGACAACCTCCACCGACTGAAGGACTTCGGTGTCGAACTCGCCCCGGCAGGGCGGCAGCTGGTCCGCGACCCGGTCTGAGACCAGGGGCCGCGGGACGACGGCGGGGGGGGGGGGGGGGGGGGGGGGGGGGGGGGGGGGGGGGGGGGGGGGGGGGGGGGGGGGGGAGGG
>NZ_JBMNDO010000174.1:0-12748 GCF_052542855.1 Streptomyces sp. SAS_281 | reverse complement strand
GAGGTGGCCGGCCCCCACGTCGATGTCGCGCGGCATGGCGAGGTCCAGCAGCGCCAGGCGCTCGGGCCCGGTGGACTGGGCCGGGATCAGGCCGCTCGCCGGATCGGGTACGTGGTCGAGGCCGAGCGCCCCGGCGACGCTCTGGGCGGTGAGCACGAGCCCGGTGGCACCGGTGCAGGAGACGGCGATGTCGGCACGTGTCAGTTCACCGGTGACGTCGGCCATCTCCACGGCCCGGGCGCGCACCCCCGTACCGCCGGGCTGGTTCAGGATCTCGACCAGGCGGTCGGCGCGGGCCCGGGTGCGGTTGGCGACGGCGATCTCGGCGACGCCGGAGCGGGCCAGCGTGGCGGCGGCCAGCGAGGACATGGAGCCGGCGCCGATGACCAGGGCGCGCTTGCCCTTGGCCCAGGCGGCGGTGTCGGGGCCGTCGGCGAGCTGTTCCAGGCCGAAGGTGACGAGCGACTGCCCGGCCCGGTCGATCCCGGTCTCGCTGTGGGCGCGCTTGCCGACGCGCAGGGCCTGCTGGAAGAGGTCGTTGAGCAGCCGCCCCGCGGTGTGCAGCTCCTGGCCGAGGGCGAGCGCGTCCTTGATCTGGCCGAGGATCTGGCCCTCGCCGACGACCATCGAGTCGAGCCCGCAGGCCACCGAGAAGAGGTGGTGGACGGCCCGGTCCTCGTAGTGCACGTAGAGATACGGAGTCAGCTCGTCCAGACCGACGCCGCTGTGCTGGGCGAGGAGCGTGGACAGCTCGGCGACGCCCGCGTGGAACTTGTCCACGTCGGCGTACAGCTCGATGCGGTTGCAGGTGGCGAGGACGGCCGCCTCGGCGGCGGGCTCGGCAGCCAGGGTGTCCTGGAGCAGCTTGGCCTGGGTGTCGGCGGCCAGCGAGGCGCGTTCCAGGAGGGAGACGGGGGCGCTGCGGTGGCTCAGACCCACGAGGAGGAGGCTCATGCCGGCATCACGGCGGGCATGTCCCCGTCGGGTCCCTTCCGGCCGGTGGTGGTGGCGCGCACGGGCGGCGCGGCCGGGTCGGGCGCGGTGTCGACGCCCTCCTCACCGGCCTTGCGCTGCTCGTGGAAGGCGAGGATCTGGAGCTCGATGGACAGGTCCACCTTGCGCACGTCGACGCCCTCGGGCACGGAGAGGACGGTCGGCGCGAAGTTCAGGATCGAGGTGACCCCGGCGGCGACGAGCCGGTCGCACACCTGCTGGGCGGCGCCGGGCGGGGTGGTGATCACGCCGATGGAGACGCCGTTCTCGCTGATGATGCGGTCGAGGTCGTCGGCGTGCTGGACGGGGATGCCCGCGACGGGCGTCCCGGCCATCGCCGGGTCGGCGTCGATGAGCGCGGCGACGCGGAAGCCGCGCGAGGCGAAGCCGCCGTAGTTGGCGAGGGCCGCGCCGAGGTTTCCGATGCCGATGATGGCGACCGGCCAGTCCTGGGTGAGGCCGAGCTCGCGCGAGATCTGGTAGACGAGATATTCGACGTCGTAGCCGACGCCGCGCGTCCCGTACGAACCGAGATAGCTGAAGTCCTTGCGCAGCTTCGCGGAGTTGACCCCCGCCGCCGCGGCGAGCTCCTCGGAGGAGACCGTGGGGACCGAGCGCTCGGAGAGCGCGGTCAGCGCGCGGAGATACAGCGGAAGTCGGGCGACGGTGGCCTCGGGAATTCCTCGGCTACGGGTCGCCGGTCGGTGATTTCGGCCAGTTGCCACGGTGCTCCTGCGGGATGAGCGGGGCTTTAGGCGGCCGTATGTCCCAAGACCGCCCCGTCGAATGCAGGCTATGTCTTTGTGAACGCGTGCACAAAGATTGTGTCCGGTTTGTCCGGTCAAAGTGACCGGGGTCACGCACATTCGTCGCGCGATCCAGGAACCATGGATCGCATCAGCCCGTTGCGGGCCCGAAGGGGGCAAAGCGGTACACACTCCTCACGACTACGCCCCCGAGACCACTCAAAACGCCCACGATGGTAACCGGGTTTCCCTCAGGAAAGCAGCGCGCTGCGCAGTCTCGCCGGGTCGACCCGCCAGAACGTGTGCTGTTCGTCATCCACGAGCACCACCGGGATCTGCTCCCAGTACTCCCGGTACAGCTCCTCGTCCCGGGTGATGTCCTTCTCCTCCCAGGAGGCGCCGGTCTCCTCGCAGACCGCCCGGACCACCGCCCGGGCGTCGTCGCAGAGGTGGCAGCCGGGCTTCCCCACGAGGGTCACCACGCGCTCGGCGGGGTTCTTCTTCCTACGACGCAGCAAGGCACTCATACCTCTCATTCTCGGCCCTCTCCCGGAGCCCGCGGACACCAGGAGTTCACACCGCGGCACCACGGTGGAACCGGAAGGACCGGGCCGACTGGCTATGCTCGACCGCATGGCCGCTCTTGGATGGCTCACCCCCCGAAGGCGTTCCGCCACGGCTCGCAGTGTGCTGGCCGGCGAGGCGGCGGCGGAGGCCGCGCGGAAGTCCTCGCTGGAAGCCGGATCCGCCGAGGAGACCGGGCCGGAGGAGCCCGAGTTCCCCGTCGTCGGCGACGAACGGGCCGCCGCCTTCTTCGACCTCGACAACACCGTGATGCAGGGCGCCGCACTCTTCCACTTCGGCCGCGGCCTGTACAAGCGGAAGTTCTTCGAGCGCCGCGAGCTCACCCGGTTCGCCTGGCAGCAGGCGTGGTTCCGGCTGGCCGGGGTCGAGGACCCGGAGCACATGCAGGACGCCCGCGACAGCGCGCTGTCCATCGTCAAGGGCCACCGCGTCTCCGAGCTGATGTCGATCGGCGAGGAGATCTACGACGAGTACATGGCCGACCGCATCTGGCCCGGCACCCGCGCCCTGGCCCAGGCCCACCTGGACGCCGGCCAGCGGGTCTGGCTGGTCACCGCCGCCCCGGTGGAGACCGCCACGATCATCGCCCGGCGGCTCGGCCTGACCGGGGCGCTCGGCACGGTCGCCGAATCGGTCGACGGGGTGTACACCGGGCGCCTGGTCGGCGAGCCCCTGCACGGACCCGCGAAGGCCGAGGCGGTCCGCGCCCTGGCGGCGGCGGAGGGCCTGGACCTGGCGCGCTGCGCCGCGTACAGCGACTCGCACAACGACATCCCGATGCTGTCGCTGGTGGGCCACCCCTACGCGATCAACCCGGACACCAAGCTCCGCAAGCACGCCCGCGCCCGCGACTGGCGGCTGCGCGACTACCGCACCGGCCGCAAGGCGGCCAAGGTCGGCATCCCGGCCGCCGCCGGCGTCGGCGCCCTCGCGGGCGGCACGGCCGCGGCCGTCGCCCTGCACCGCCGCCGCCGCTGACCGCTCGCCGCTGACTCTCCGCGCTCGCGTGCGTCAACACGGCACACCCTTTTCACCGGCCACAACCCGTCGCCCCCGCAGACAGATTCCGAAGCAATTCGATCAGCAAGCGGTCACGAGGTGCGACTTGATGCGTCGAAAAGTTGGCACAGAAGCGACGCAATCGATGATTTGTGCAACTGGGCGTAGTGCGGCCTGTACGAAGCGTTATTCTCCTCAAACGCATTCCGGACCCGCCACTCACTACGACGAGTGATGGTTTCGCACTGCTCGTGATGGAAGCTCTGCCTCTGGGAGTCCCGTGTACCCACACGTCGGGGTTGACGCCTCGGGCCTGGCTACGCTGCGCGCATCAGTAGCCGAACGCATGCGCGGCTTCGTCCCCACCGCGTACGCCGTACCCGCATTCGCCGCCCCTGCACCTGCCGGCCCCTGCTATGCCCTGGCCGAACGCGCCGCGGCGGTCGGAAGACGCGGCAACCGCGGGGCGGCGACCGCCGCCCCCGTCCGGCGGCCCGCCGCCGACAGCGACAGCGCGCGCATGATGGAGCTCGTCGAGCGCGCCCAGGCCGGCGAGGCCGACGCCTTCGGACGCCTCTACGACCAGTACAGCGACACGGTCTACCGATACATCTACTACCGCGTGGGCAGCAAGGCGACGGCGGAGGACCTCACCAGCGAGACCTTCCTGCGCGCCCTGCGCCGCATCTCCACGTTCACCTGGCAGGGCCGCGACTTCGGCGCCTGGCTGGTCACGATCGCGCGCAACCTGGTCGCCGACCACTTCAAATCCAGTCGTTTCCGGCTGGAAGTGACCACCGGCGAAATGCTCGACGCCAACGAGGTCGCCCGCAGCCCCGAGGACTCCGTCCTGGAATCCCTCTCCAACGCCGCGCTCCTCCAGGCCGTGCGCCGCCTCAACCCCCAGCAGCAGGAGTGCGTGACCCTGCGCTTCCTGCAAGGGCTCTCCGTCGCCGAGACCGCCCGCGTCATGGGCAAGAACGAGGGCGCGATCAAGACCCTCCAGTACCGCGCCGTCCGCACCCTCGCCCGGCTCCTCCCGGACGATGCCCGCTGACGGCTCCCCCCGCCGGACCGGACCCGGCGTCGCGTTCCTCACACACTGGTCCGATCATCTTTCGTGCGTAACCCAAGTGCCGCGCCACTCGTTGTGCCGGTTGCAGGCCCCCTGTCGTCACACCATGTCCGCAGACGCTCACTCGTTCGTGTGGAAGCGCTCAAGGTGTGCAACCTTCCGGATCCCCAGGGGAGTCGACCGTCATGACGAGAGGAGGTGCCGCCAGTGATCGCAAACGTCTCGGCACACCGGCGGGCGAACGCCTTCGCCCAGGCCCTGGAGGAGCAGTCGCTCCGCGGTGCGGCGGCCGTACAGCCCGAGGACCCGGCCGAACAGGCCGACCAAGGACCGCTGTTGGCCCTGGCGAACGGCCTCGGTGAGCTGCCGAAGCCGGAGTTGGACCCCGAGGTCAAAGTGGTGCAGCGAGCCCAGCTCGTCGCCGCCATGGAAGCCATGTTCGCCGAGGGGGGCGCGTCCGCGGACCCTACGGTGCCCGAACAACGGAGCAGGGGCAGCCACCGCGCCTCCCCGCTCCGCAAACTGCGCCCCAGATCCCGCTGGTCCAAGGGCCTTGCGGCCGGCGGGCTCACCGTCGGGGTTGCCGCCGGCGCCTTCGGCGGAGTGGCCGCCGCCAGCTCCGACGCCCTCCCCGGTGACTCGCTCTACGGCCTGAAGCGCGGCATGGAGGACCTCCACCTCGGCCTCACCCGCGACGACACCGACCGCGGCGAGATCTACCTCGACCAGGCGTCCACCCGCCTCGGCGAAGCCCGCCGGCTCATGGAGCGCGCCCGCTCGGGCCACCTCGACCACGAACAGCTCGGCGAGATCAGGCGCACGCTCAACGGCATGTCGCACGACGCCACCGAGGGCCACCGCCTCCTCCACGCCGCGTACGAACGGGACGGCGCCCTGGGTCCGATCCAGACCCTGGACTCCTTCTCCCGCTCCCACCGCGACACCTGGGCCGGTCTCCGCGACCGCCTCCCCGTCCAGCTGACCGACGTGGGCAACCAGGTCAGCTCGGTGTTCGACGCCATAGACCAAGAGGTCGCACCGCTCCAGTCGCTGTTCCCGCGCGCCCCGGAGAAGGGCCCCGAGTCCCGCCGCTCCGACTCCACCGGCACCGGCGCGGCCCCCTCCACCGACACGCGCGCCCCGTCGCCCTCGTCCTCCGCCCGCCACGAGGACGGCGGCGGTACGGGCTCCAGCTCGTCCCCGCGCCCCTCGGACGCCGCCTCCAGCCCGGCCGACGGCCTGATCGGCGGCGGCACGGACGGCCTCTTCGACCCGCCGTCCCCGCACCCGACCGGCCCCTCCGACGCGGCCCCCAGCTCGACGCCGTCGCCGGACATCACCATCCCGCCGCTGCTCCCGGGACTCATCGGCGGCCTCGGCATCGACGCCGAGGACGAGCGGGGCTGACCCGGCCCCACGGTGCGGCGGCGGTCAGAAGAAGACCGACCGCCGCTGCACCAGCAGCTTGTACAGCGTGTGCTGGATCTGCTCCCGTACCTGGTCCGTCAGGTTGAACATCAGCATCGGGTCCTCCGCCGCCTCCAGCGAATAACCGTCCGTCGGGATCGGCTCGCCGAACTGGATCGTCCACTTCGTCGGCAGCGGCACCGCCCCCAGCGGCCCCAGCCAGGGGAACGTCGGCGTGATCGGGAAGTACGGGAAGCCCAGCAGCCGCGCCAGCGTCTTCGCGTTCCCGATCATCGGGTAGATCTCCTCCGCGCCCACGATCGAGCACGGCACGATCGGCACCCCGGCCCGCAGCGCCGTCGACACGAAGCCGCCCCGCCCGAAGCGCTGGAGCTTGTACCGCTCGCCGAACGGCTTGCCGATCCCCTTGAAGCCCTCGGGCATCACCCCGACGACCTCGCCCTTGCGCAGCAGCCGCTCCGCGTCCTCCGCGCACGCCAGCGTGTGCCCCGCCTTCCGGGCCAGCTCGTTGACCACGGGCAGCATGAAGACCAGGTCCGCCGCGAGCAGCCGCAGATGCCGGTCCGCCGGATGGTGGTCGTGCACCGCGACCTGGAGCATCAGCCCGTCCAGCGGCAGCGTCCCGGAGTGGTTGGACACGATGAGCGCCCCGCCCTCGGACGGGATGTTCTCGATGCCCTTCACCTCGACCCGGAAGTACTTCTCGTACACCGGCCGCAGCAGCGACATCAGGACCTGGTCGGTCAGCTCCTCGTCGTACCCGAACTCGTCCACGTCGTACTCGCCGGTGACCCGCCGCCGCAGGAAGGCGAGCCCGCCCGCGATCCGCCGGTCCCAGGCGCCCCGTCCGGACGCGTCACCTCCGCCCAGGCCCCCGGCCTCAGGCACGGCGTCCTGGGCGCCCGTGGGCCCCGGCAGGGCGCTCACCGACCCCGTGCCGCGTACCGGAGACCGCCGGCGTCCGGCACGCGGCACGCCTCCCGACCGCGAACGGTCGTCGTCGAACGGAATGACCTTGGCATCAGCCATCGTCGCTGCGCTCCTCTACCTGGCGCTCGGAGTCGGGTGGCTGTCGTCGCCGGAGCCGGGCCCGGCGATCCGGGGCACGCTCGCGGCCACGCGGTCCACGGCCCGGCCCACCGCCAGGGGCGGCAGCAGCCCCGGCGCCCGGCTGCGCGCGAAGGCCGCGAACGTCTCCCCCGTCGTGTACCCGGGCGAGAACCCCAGCGTCTCGCGCATCTGGACCGTGGAGACCACCCTGCCATGGGTGAGCAGCCGGATCTGCTCCGGCGAGAAGTCCGTCATGCCGACCGCCCGCAGCGCCTGCCCGACCCAGGTCACGGCGGGCAGCAGCATCGGCACCGTCGGCCGTCCCAGCCGCCGCGCGCACTGGGAGAGCAGCAGCACCCCGTCCCCCGCGATGTTGAACGTGCCGCTGTTCAGCGTCCCGCGCCTGGGCTCGGTCGACGCGATGGACAGGACGTCCATCACGTCGTCCTCGTGGACGAACTGGAGCCGGGGGTCGTACCCGAAGACGGTCGGCAGCACCGGCAGCGACAGATAGTCGGCGAGCGGCGAGTCCGCGTCGGGCCCCAGGATGTTCGCGAACCGCAGCACGCACACGGCCACGTCCGGCCGGCGGCGGGCGAAGCCCCGTACGTACCCCTCGACCTCGGCCGCGTCCTTCGCGAAGCCGCCGCCGGGCAGCGACTTGGGCGGGGTGGTCTCGTGGAAGACCGCCGGGTCGCGGGGCGCCGAGCCGTACACCCCGGTGCTGGACTTCACCACGAGCCGCTGCACGGCCGGGGCCTTCTGACAGGCGCCGAGCAGCTGCATGGTGCCGATGACGTTGGTCTCCTTGACCGCCGTACGCCCCTGGGCCCCGAGCGCGAAACCGCTGACGTCCAGGTGGACGACCGTGTCCACGCCGTGCTCGGCGAGCACTCTGGCGACGGCGGGCCCGCGGATGTCCGCCCGTACGAAGACGGCGTCACCGAGCTCGTGCTCCGGCTCGGCCGCGTCGAGGGCGATCACCCGCTCCACGTCCGGATCACGCTGGACGCGCCGGACGAAACGGCCGCTCAGCTGCCGGGCCGCTCCCGTGACGAGCACGACCTTCCCCAAGATCAGCGCCTTCCGTCGGTCTCCCGTATTCGGTCGGTCAGGACGTCACCGTAACCGGTGGACACCCCCGCACACAGCACCGCAGCCCTCCCGCCGGGAACGGCGGAAGGGCTGCGGATTCACGAACTGCGTTCGCTTACTTCTTGTTGCGACGCTGAACGCGCGTGCGCTTGAGCAGCTTGCGGTGCTTCTTCTTGGCCATCCGCTTGCGCCGCTTCTTGATAACAGAGCCCACGACTACCCTCGCTCACTTCTTCTTCACTGGTGCGGGGCGTCTGGGCCCACACGACCTACGTCGGCCTAGCCTACCCGCCACCGCGTGAGGGACGTAATCCGAGGGGAATGTCAGGCCGATGCCACCCCCACGAAGGACTCGCGCAGATACTCGTGAACCGCTTGCTCCGGCACCCGGAAGGACCTGCCCACCCGGATCGCCGGCAGATGACCGCTGTGCACCAGGCGGTACACGGTCATCTTCGACACCCTCATGACCGAGGCGACTTCCGCCACGGTCAGAAACTTGACCTCGCTCAGAGGACTCTCGCTGTCAGCAGCCATGACTCACCTGTACCTTCCGCACGAGACGCGCACCGGCTTCCCCTCCGGTGACTCTTCGTCGTTGTGCGCTCACTGCCCAGGTTAGGGGCGGGTGGTACGAGTGGGGAAGAGGAGAGACGATCGGCCGCTACTGTGACAGACACGCCCGATTGAGTACATAGCGCGTGAGCGGCAAGTAGTAGGCGGACCGCACCGCGTCGTCCAGCGGAACGGCCACCGCCACCCGCCCCTCGGCCTCCCCGACGAACAGCGCGGGATCGTCCGTATCGGCCAGCCCGATCGCCTCGATGCCCAGCTGACCTGCCCCGCAGACCCATCCGTGGTCCCCGACCACCAACTCCGGAACGGGCCCGCGCCCGGCCGCGGCGGCCTCCAGCGCGACCCGTACGGGCAGCGGCGAATGGGAGTGTGCGCCGGTGCCACCACCGGCCGCCCCCGCGCCGGGTTCACGCACCAGCGCGACACCCCGTACGTAGTCGAGGTGGTACGTGCGTACGCCAAACCGAGTCGTTATGTCGATACATCGTCCCTGCGCCGGAGTGAGAACGGGGCAGCCGGCCGACGACAGAGCGTCTGCGAGCGCCGCGTAGAAACCGATCAGCCGATGCGGATGCCCCGTGCCGAACAGCACCGGCACCCGCCGGGCCGCCGCATCCGCCAGCCGTACGGCGAACGCGTCGAGCCCCGCCACCGTCCGCTCCGGATCGATGACGTCGGGCCCGGACACATGCGCGGGATCGCCCGAGACCCCGCACCTGTCCGCCATCAGCTCCAGCAACTCGCGCTCGCCCCAGCCCCGTTCGGGGTCGAGGCCGAGCGTCACCCGGGGGTCCCTGGCCGCGAACAGCCGATAACTCCGCAGGCTCACCTCACGCGAGGTGGCCACGGGCCCGGCCAGCCGGGCCGCCAGCAGATGCGCACGCAGCGCTCCGGTGCTCAACACCCCACCGATGCTGCCCCACCCGCCCCGCCCAGGGGCCAAAAGCCCGATTACGCCCCACAGTCGGCGTAAACCGTGCTCGACCCCGTAACCAACCCGTCAGGTGAGCAGCCCGCGCAGCGGGAACGCCGCCCGCCGCGTCGCGAGCACCGCCTGGTCCAGCCGGTCCGCCGGGTCGTACCCGTCCTCCCACGCCGACCACGACGGCGTCCGCCCGTCCGTCATCCGCGCGGGACCCAACTGCCGGGTCCGCGCGTACACCTCGTCCCGCCACGACGACGGGATCACCGACTCCGGGTCCACCGGGGCATGAGCGGCGATGCCCACCAGATGCGTCCAGGACCTGGGCACCACGTCCACCACCGCGTAACCGCCGCCGCCGAGCGCCACCCAGCGCCCGTCGTCGGCGTACGTGTGCGCCAGGTCGTGGCACGCGGCCATCACCGAGCGCTGCGCGTCCAGCGAAACCGCCAGATGCGCCAAGGGGTCCTCGAAATGCGTGTCCGCCCCGTGCTGCGTCACCAGCACCTGCGGCCGGAAGTCCGCCAGCAGCTCGGGCACCACCGCGTGGAACGCCCGCAGCCAGCCCGCGTCCCCGGTCCCGGCCGGCAGCGCCACGTTGACCGCCCCGCCCTCGCCGCTCCCCGCCCCGGTCTCCTCCGGCCAGCCGGTCTGCGGGAACAGGGTGCGCGGGTGCTCGTGCAGGGAGACCGTCAGGACGCGGGGGTCCTCCCAGAAGGCGGCCTGCACGCCGTCGCCGTGGTGGACGTCGACATCGACGTACGCGACGCGCTCGGCGCCCAGCTCCAGGAGCCGTGCGATGGCGAGGGCCGGGTCGTTGTAGACGCAGAAGCCGGCCGCGCCGCCGGGCATCGCGTGGTGCAGCCCGCCGGTGAAGTTCACGGCGTGCCGGGTCTCGCCGCGCCAGACCGCCTCGGCGGCGGCCACGGACTGCCCGGCGATCAGCGCGGACACCTCGTGCATCCCGGCGAACGCGGGGTCGTCCACGGTCCCGATGCCGTACTTCTGGTCGGCCGAGCGGGGGTCGGCGGACGCGGCCTTCACCGCCGCCACGTAATCGGGGCGGTGCACGAGCCGCAGCGTGGAGTCCCCGGCCGGCTTGGCCGCCACCACGTCGACCGCCCGGTCGAGGCCGAACGCCCGCACCAGGCCCATCGTCAGGGCGAGCCTGACCGGGTCCATCGGGTGGCTCTCGCCGAAGTCGTAGCCCGTTACTGCGTCATCCCACATCAGCTGTGCGCGGCCGCTCATGCCCGCCACCGTATCGGGCGGGTTCCGCGCCGAACGACTTGGCGTACAGGAGCGTCGCCAGCACCAGCACCATCGGGACGAGCATCGCGCCGCGGTAGCTCCAGGCGTCCCCGAGCGCCCCGACGAGCGGGGAGCCGACGAGGAAGCCCACGTAGTTGAAGATGTTCAGCCGGGCGATCGCGGTGTCGCTCGCCCCGGGGAACATCCGCCCGGCCGCCGCGAAGGTCTGCGGCACGATCACGCACAGCCCGAGCCCCAGCAGGGTGAACCCGAGCATCCCGGTCCACGCCCCGCCGGCCACGGCCACCACAGCGAACCCGGCCGCCGCCAGCACGCTCCCGCCCCGCACCACGGCCACCGCCCCGAAGCGCCGCACCCCGAGGTCCCCGACGGCCCGCCCCAGCAGCGTCGTCACCATGTAGACGTTGTACGGAACGGTGGACAGCTGCTCCGAGCTGCCCAGCACGTCCTGGAGGTACTTCGCGCTCCAGTTGGAGACCGTCGAGTCCCCGATGTACGCGAACGCCATGACCAGGCACAGCGGCAGCAGCAGCCGGAAGGAGACCGCCCGGGCCGCCCCCTTCTCCGGCTCGGCACCCGGCGTCCCGTCGGTTCCCTCGGCGTACCACCGGCTCCCGGCGAACGCCGCGGGCAGCATCACCACGACCGCCGGAAGGTACGAGACGAGCAACGACAGGTCCCAGTGCGCCCCGGCCCACGCCATCGAGGCCCCCGCGATCCCGCCCAGGCTGTACGCGGCGTGGAACCCGAGCATGATCGAGCGCCCGTACGCCCGCTGGAGGCTGACACCCATCATGTTCATGGACGCGTCCAGCGCGCCCACGGCCAGCCCGAACACCCCGAGCGCGAGGGCGGCCTGCCAGAGCTCGCTGCCGGCGCCGACGCCGAGGAGCGCGAGGAGGACGACGGGCTGCGTCCACCGCAGGACCACCCGCGGCCGTACCCGGGCGACCATCTTCTCGGTGAGCACACTGCCCACCCCGGCCAGGATCGGGACGGCGGCGAGGAACACGGGCAGCAGGCCGTCGGATATCCCGTAACGGTCCTGGATCGCGGGGATCCGCGTCACCAGCAGGGCGAAGGTGGCCCCCTGCACGAAGAAGCTCAACGCGAGGGACGCCCTGCCGTGCCGCAACCGTGCATCTGTCATGGCGGCGAGCGTAGAGCCAGTTTCTACCCGTGGGTAGACGCGTCAGGCAAGCAATTCCGGCAGCTGGCTCATGTCGGAGAAATACCCGGTCACACCGGTCAGCCGGTCCGCGGGCATCATCGAGGTGAACCCGTAGACGTCCATGCCGGCGGCCCGCGCCGCCTCGACCCCGAGCGGGCTGTCCTCGATGACGACGCACCGCTCGGGCGCGACGCCCATGCGTTCGGCGGCGAGGAGGAAGAGGTCGGGGGCCGGCTTGCCCCGGCCGACGTCCTCGGCGCTGAAGATCCACTCCTCCTCGAACCACTGGTCCAGCCCGGTCTTCCGGTGGCTGACCCGGATGCGCTGGTGGCTGCTGGAGGATGCGACGCAGTACGGGACGCCGTCGGCCACCAGCTTGCCCAGCAGGTCGTCGACGCCGGGGACGGGCTCCAGCTCCTCCTCGAACGCGGCGAAGATCCGCGAGTGGAGGGTGACGTCGAAGTCGTCGGGCAGCTTGGTCCCGGTCCGCTCCTGGACGAGGTCGTGGACGCGGTGCACAGCGGACCCCATGTAGTCCCGCAGGGACTCCTCGTACGAGGTGGGGTGACCCAGCTCCGTGAGGTAGCCGGCCAGGATGGTGTTGGAGATCGGCTCGCTGTCGACGAGCACACCGTCGTTGTCGAAGATGACAAGTTCGTAGCGCATGGCACGACTTTAGAGGGTCGGAACGCGAAAAAGCCCCGTGCCACAAGGGCACGGGGCTTTTCCCGAAAGGAGTTCGGCGGCGTCCTACTCTCCCACAGGGTCCCCCCTGCAGTACCATCGGCGCTGAAAGGCTTAGCTTCCGGGTTCGGAATGTAACCGGGCGTTTCCCT
>NZ_JBMNDO010000173.1:0-12825 GCF_052542855.1 Streptomyces sp. SAS_281 | reverse complement strand
GCATTATTACGCCGTAATAATGCGCGGCCGACGCGATGCGGTGGCAGCGTGATGTCACGTCTCGGTGAAAACGTATGGGCGCCGGGTGCCGACTGCACCCGCTTCGAACCGCCGTTCGTTCGGCGATCCCTGCGCCGTCTGTCAGCTCTCGGCGTGCGCTTGTTCTGGCTTGTGGGTCTGCGGAAGGTCGCGCTCACGGCGCATAGGGCCTGTGGCGAGGATGAGCCAGCTGGGCGCGACGATACCCGTCATGATCCACATGGCTGGCCGGTACCCGACAGCGTCGCCGAGCATGCCGCCGAGCAGGGACCCGAGCGGGATGGTGCTGTGATTGATCATCATGGCCGTTGCCACGACCCGGCCGAGCATGCGCGGCGGACAGTAGATCTGCCGGAAGCTGCCGACCACGATGTTGGCCACGGAAACGCCGATCCCGACAAGGAAGGCTCCCGTTGCGAACAGCAGTAGCCCCGGTCCCGCCGTGGTCATCGGCAGGAGCAGTACGAACGGCGCGGTGGCGACCTGCAGGAGAAGAAGCCCGCGCGCGGTGCCGAGCCGCCGGCTGACCCTGGTGGCCATGAGCGCGCCCACGATGCCGCCGGCGCTGCCACTGGTCAGAAGCAGCCCGACCATGGCCGGGTTCAGCCCGACCGTGCGGACCAGGAACACGACCTGGACCGCCTGATAGCCCATCAGCGCCATGTTGATCACGGCGCCCCAGGTGACCATCGGCCGCAGATACCGGTCCCGGCGCACAAAACGGAGCCCTTCTCTGATCTGTTGGCGGAGAGGAATGCGTTCCTCATCCAGAACAGGCTCCGGCTCGGCTACGCTGATCCGCTTCAGACAGACCGCGGATATCAGGAACGTCACCGCGTCGGCCACGAGCGCGGTGACCGCGCCGAACGCCTGGGCAAGCAGCCCCGCCACCCCCGGCCCGGCGACCTGGGTGGCGGCCTCGCTGCCCTGCAGTTTGGCGTTGCCTTCCAGGAGGTCGCGGCCGTCGAGCACGATTCGGATGTACGAGTGATAGGCGGTGTTGAAGCACACCGCCGCGGTGCCACAGATCAGCGCGACGACGACCAGGTGCTGAAAGCTGAGCGCGTCGAGCCACGCCGCGAGTGGAATGCTCGCGAGCGCCGTGCCTGCCAGCAGATCACACGCGATCATCAGCGGCCGTTTACGTATCCGGTCCACCCATGCGCCTACCGGAAGCCCCACCAGCAGCCAAGGCAGCCACACCGCAGCGGCGAGTAGGCCGACGGTGGTGGAATTGGCATCCAATACCTCAACTGCGATCAGCGGCAACGCGACCACGGTGATGCTGTTGCCCAGCCCACTCACTGTCTCGCCTGTCCAGAGCAGGCGAAAACCCGGTTGGGTGAACACCCCCCAGCGGGGTCGGGGGCAGTCCGGGATGCCATTCATCGAGTCCACGCCGCGCATCATGCCGTGAGCTCTTCAGCTCGCTGTACTGGTTAAGCAGCTCGGCAAACCAACCCTGGGCACGTCAGCAGGGAGTACTCGCCAGGATTTGCGGGTGAGCCGACTCCAGCTCTCGCCGCGGCGGTTGAGGCCGGTCCTGGCGGTGTTGCGGAGTGCTCGTCCTGGTTCTGCGGGATGTTGCGAACGTTCATGCAACCTGCTTCTCGCGCTCGACCAGGACTTTGTGCTCGAGTCGTGCGCCCGCGCGCCCGGGCGGACTCGGCCAGTTTGAACACCATCGCGAGCGCGGCCGCCATCACCCTCCTGACCCG
Organism: Streptomyces sp. SAS_281; assembly: GCF_052542855.1. Lineage (NCBI taxonomy): Bacteria > Bacillati > Actinomycetota > Actinomycetes > Kitasatosporales > Streptomycetaceae > Streptomyces > Streptomyces sp. SAS_281. The sequence goes on along the minus strand of NZ_JBMNDO010000173.1, from coordinate 11,068 downwards.
CATCACCCGCGGAGCCAATCGCCCCTCACGTCATCATTCGCAGTGAGCGTGCCGCGGTCCGCAACCGAGAAACAATTTGCCCGCGAGCCGGCGTTGCCAACAGAATCCGCCCATGACTACGACTATCGCCTTCCTGCCGCTGACTTCCACCGCCTGGTCGGTGCGAGTCCAGCAGCAGCCGGGCCGACTGCGAAGGCCTAGCTTCCCTCGCTCGTGATCGCCGTCCTGATCGCGGGGCTCCTCGCAGGTTATGGGATTGCCATGCCAGTGGGAGCGGTCGCGACATACCTGGTGGCTCTGACGGCCCGGACGTCTCTGAGAATCGGTGTGTTCGCCGCACTGGGTGTCGCAACCGCTGACGGTCTCTATGCATGGATCGCCGTGACCGGGGGCTCCACGATTACTCCCCTCATCGAGCCAGTCCTGCTTCCTCTGCGATGGGCTTCCGCATCGGTGCTCATCGTGCTGGCCCTCTGGGGTGGTGTCACGGGTGTCCGCCAGTTCCGCAAGCGGCAGTCGGCGATCCGAACCGATAAGACGCCCCTCACGCCTGTTCGGGCCTATGCGGGATTACTGGCGATCACGATGATGAACCCCATGACCGTGATCTATTTCACGGCGCTTGTGCTCGGCAGTAATATGGCAACTGCTGCCACTCACGGCGAGCAGGCCGTATTCGTCTGCGCCGCGTTCGCGGCGTCCGCCAGCTGGCAGTTGTTGCTCGCCGGCGGCGGAGCACTGCTGGGCCGAACGTTGACTGGCAGCCGAGGCCGGCTCATCACCACCATGATCTCCAGCAGCCTGATTACCGCGCTCGCCATCCACCTCGTCATCTCGCCGTCCTGAGCGACTCGACCGCTGAAAACACCACTCAGTTCATTTCCAAGGCTGCTGGCCAGCACGACTGGCCAGCAGCCTCCGTCGTCTTCCGGGCGCAGTCTGCAGAAACAGGTACTGAGGACGCCTCCGGCTTCGTCGTGCTGCCCCGCCGTTGGGTCGTCGAACGGTCGCTCGCATGGATGATGCATGCACGCCGCCACGCGAGAGACTATGAACGGCTCGTCCAGCACTCCGAGACCCTGATCACCTGGGCAGCCATCACCCTCATGACCAGACGCTTAGCCAGGAAAGGCGCCACTCCCAGCTGGCCAAGAAGAACCGGCTTAACCGCCCACGGTGTCGGGAAGGTCGTCGGCGTGGGTGTCGGCTATGAGTTCGGCGAGGGCGAAGTGGGCTTCCTCGACGGACATTCGGTTCTGGACGCGTACGAAGTAACTGCGTTCGGAGACGCGGAAGACCCGTCTTCTCTGACGTCGGCGCCCTGATTCAGTGAGAGCCTCTGCGAAGGTGTCGACGATGTGCAGCAGCGCGGCTTGGGCTTCGGCCTCAGCCCCTTCAAATTCGCGGTGGACGGTGTAGCGGAAGGCTTCCGCCTGGCCCTCAGCCCGCAGGACGACCCATCGGGGCACGAAAACGCGTGAGCGTGCCATCGGGTGATTCCTCGGTCGTCCAACCGCCCTCGTCACTACGCCGCTTACTCATACTCCGAATTTAGCGTTGCCGCCCAGCTCACAGTCGCCCATCCGCCCCACCGCACAAAGCTCTGAAACGGGGACGGGTGTTGTCAACGGGCAACCCCTACCACCGTGATGGGCGTGCCGGAACCGTGGTGGCATGAAGACCACCACCCTTGAAGGGCGCGGTTTCGTCACCGCTGTCATCCGTTCCATCGGCGCCCGCCACGACGGAGCGCACGACCTGGTCAACGACGGGCTCTACGTCGACCTGCGCCGAGCGCTGCGCAACCCGGCCGACGACCCGACCATGCGCTACCGCACCGGCCTGGACGACGACGTGTACGAGCACGTCCTGAACACCCCCGGCGCCCGCGACCTCATCAACCGCACCGCCGTCCAGCTCCACGTCCTGGTCGACGAGGTGCCCGTCGGCCACGTCGCCCGCCTGACCATGGCCTGCGAAGGCGGCCGGTCACCGTTCAGTCGCAGTGGCAGAAGCGGTCGGCCGCCGGGTCTGGGCGGCAATGGGCGGCGAGTACGGAGTGGAGATCGAGCACCACCACACCGACCAACCCGTCCTGCCCTCCTCCACCCCGGCCCAACAGCCCGCACACCGAAGGCCGGCCCGGGTGGAGCCCACCGAGCGGAATCCACCCGGTGGGCTCTACCCGGTGCGGCGAGCGATACCCCCGGCCGATGACCCACCCCCTTGCCCAGGTCCTGCGACGCGCGCACCGTTCCCGCCTTTCTCCTTGCCAGCGCTGGTATCGGCGGCCAGGCGCAGACGGTGGACAAGGGGGTGCGTGGTAGAGCGCCGGCCCGCGCCGCACCTGGGTGCTGCCGTGCGCGTACACGCCCACCGATGAGGGACCTGCGTGGACCGCTATTCGAACAGGTGCTCTAATCAGTGGATGGACTTCCTCCGCTTCCCCGATGGCCTCGTCCGTGCGCAGCAGGCATGGAACGACACCTACGACGCCCTGGCCGTGCCGAGCCCCCGCCACTCCACCGTGCTGCGCCGACGTCTGCTGAGGTTGTCGGTCATCCTGCACACCCACCCGTTCTGGTCGACCACGCCTGGTGGTGTGCCGGCGGCCCGGGTGGAGCTGCGCCGCCAGGCCCGGGCGGTCGCGCAGCCACGCGGGATGCAGTCGGCGTGAGCCGCCAGACCACCGGGTTGTCGCCGCGGCAGGAAACGGTCCTGCGCGCGGTGCGGGAGTGGATCACCGAGCACGGGAGGGGCCTTCGGTCCGGCAGACGGGTGTGGCTCACCAGCCGGGCCAGTCGGCGCTGGCAGATCTGCCGCCTGCACCTGTGGCACGGAATGCTGGAGCAGCGGACCGGGCGCTGTGCGGACGGCCCGGACGTGCTGGCCCGTCTGCTGCGGGCGGTACCCCAGGCAGTGACCAGGTCCCACCGTTACCACCGCGGCTGTGCGGCTTGGGCTTCGCGATCAACGCTGTCGTCGTGAAGTGGGGGATCGGCTCGCGTGAGCCGCAGTGTCAGTGGATGCTCGTGACGGCCGGTGTGGTTACGATGCTTCGCGCGAGGGGCCTTCCGCGAGTTCCGTGAAGTAGCTGCGTACGTGCTCACGCATCTCGAGGACGTATCTGTCGACCTCGGCTTGCTGTACGGGCTGGTCATGGCGCGACGGGTCGGTGCCGGCTGGGAGACGCATTTCCTTAGCCTGTTCAAGATTGACAGCCGCGTTGAGGTAGGCCCGGAGTCGCGTGAGGAACTTCCGTTTCTCGGTCATCGCATTGACGTCCTCCACGAAGGTAGTCACGAATCCCGCGGTGTAGGACGGCTGCTGTGGGAGCCAGTACACGTACCCCTTCTCGGACTGCGTTTCCCGGAGAACCCATGGCGTGGGCGTGGAGCGGGCCTGGGGCAGGTTCGCGAGGAACCGGTGGTACGCCCGCTCTCCGTGTGTCTGCTGGTGATCGACCTCGCCCATGGCGTCCAGCCTTGCGGTCAGCGTCGCCACCTGCTCAGCGAGCTGGCCTACCACTTTGGTGAGCTCCTCAATCTGCAGTTGTGTCGCTTTCTGGCCACCAGCACTGCGCTCAGGTCGAGGGCGAGCATCATTGGCCCGGTGCCAGGCATCCATCCACGGCCTCGTGTCCTGACCGCATGCCCTGACCACAGCCTCCAGAGTGCTCTGCTGCGGGAACGGGGCACTCTCTCGTGCCATGGCCCGGACTGTGTTCTCCGATACCCCTGACGAACGGGCCAGCTGCTGAGCACTGCTCTGGCTCTGCCCAATGAGTTGCCGGAGCTGATACATGAGCTGTTCCTCAGTCCGGATCCCTGCCGGTCCCGCCATAAATCCCCCTCAGTCTTCCGCAGTCCTGAGCAGATCCTAGGAGCCTGCGCCCCTCTGACCATGGGCTTCTTCAAATCTTGAGCAAGCACCCGCAAGGCACACAACTCTGCGGCAGTTGAAGCCTCATCCAAGCTGACCTGTGCGTGTCGCTCTCAATTACGTGCCCACCAGGAAGGCGCGCACCATGCTGCACGACGTATGCCAAGAGATCGCCCGCGGTCTGCTCTCCGGACTTCCCACCGCTGTCCTAGGGGCTATCGCCACAGCCATCGCCTCCCGCTCCGCCAGCCGGTCCAGGCCCCGCACGAAACAGCTGCCGCCGGCTCATATCGAACAGACCGACCCCACGCACGACGACGGCAAGGAATCACAGGCAGACAACTGACCTGCTGCGGTACCGAACAAGAACCGAGGCCCCCGCCCAGGCGGCTATCCGGCTGGGCGGGGGCCTCGGTTCCCACCGTCCCGCGTGGCCGCATCAGCCAGACCGGCCGGGGCTGGCGGGCCCTGCCGCCTGCACCCCTGATGGGGCGCCCCGGGGGACAGCCACTCCACGTTGTGCGAACGGTGCAAGCGCCGGGCGCTCGCCGCGGAACTGCTCGCAGCACAGGTCCGCGACCGCGTGGAGCACCTGGACCGACAGCAGAACCAGGGGCCGGCGGTAGGGGAGCGGAGATCCTACCGCCGGTTCTTGCGCCGACGCCCCTGAACGCGGCATGACGTTTGCCGGGAAGAAGCTCCGGCGGCGAGCGCAGCTCCAGCCCCGGACTCCTGTCTCCTGCCTGCAGTGCCAGGTAGGAGACAGGAGCAGTGTGCATGTCCTCGGGGCAGCCGGCTCGTAGGTTGTTCCGAGGACGCGGACAGTGCCTGGACTACTGTCGGGTGTTGAAAGCCCCCCATCCCAGGCTGGCGACTGTAGCGGCAGCCACTAAGGCGTTGCCGAGTTGTGTGCTGCGGTAAGCAGCGAGACCGGTGACGATGCCGGTGACGAGTAAAAGGGCGATGGCGATGGCTTGCCGCTTGCTGGTACTCATGAGCTACTCCTGGTAATCCTTGGATGTTCGCGTCCGGTTCCTTCGGCGCGAGTTGCTGACCAGTCACAGGGGTTCGGGGTTCCTTTTGCGCCTGCGGTATCGATCCTCTGGCACAGCGAGCGTGTTGGAGAAGCACGACAAAGAGTTCTCGGGGCCACAAATTTCGGCCGCCAAATGTTGAGGGGAGACAACAACATGACGGAGCGAGGGACTGACATAACCGGGCCCGTACCCCCACCCGATCCGGAGCGGGCGCGTAAAGAGTTTGCCGGACGTCTGCTACTTCTCCGGAAGGAAACGGGAGCGAGCCAGCGGGAACTGGGTGACCTCCTGGGGGTGGACCACACCACGATCTCCGCGTATGAAGGCCAAGGCCAAAACGCACCCCGCGTCCCCGACCCCGAATACGTCGACGCCTTCCTCGGGGAAGTGGCACGACGCAGCGATGTGACTCCCGACGTACTCAACGACACACGCCAGACCTACGGCCGTCTCCTGCGACTGCTGACTGCACAGCCACAGGAGAGGGGACGCAGCTATCGACCCATGCTGCGCATATACGAACTCACGCAGGAAGTCGAGACGCTCTTGGCGGAACTGGCCCTCGTCCAGCAGCAAAAGCAGGCCGTGCAGAACGAACTGGAGAGCTTACGGTTCTCAGCCGACGCCGCCTCGGCTTCAGGGCACGAGCGGCAAAGGCAGTTGGAGGAGACCGCCGAAACCCTGGAACGCCGCCGGGCCGAGCTGGTACACCGCCGCGATGCGGTGCTGGCCGATCTGGATGCCAACTCGCTCGTACTGCGCCAGACCCGCCTGCCGGCGCACAGATACCCCGCGGCAGCCGAACCAGCTGGTGGGGCCCCGCAACAGCCCCACGCCCTCCCCTCGCCGGCCCGCAACACCAGGCCCCGCACCGCCACTCTGGCCGTGGTGATGGCCTTTGTCGTCGCTGCCGGCCTGGGCGCCTTCTTGATCTACCGGCTCACTGACTCCCGAACAGACACAGCCAAAGGCACCCCCGGCGCCAACACACCGACCACGACCGCCCAGAGCACACCTACGCCCAACCCCACGCCATCACCGACTTCTCCCAACCCAACGCCATCACCAACTTCTCCGTCCCCGAGAGAACTCACCCCCAGCGAAATTCCACAGCCAGATAAAATTCGATGGTCCGGGAGCGTCAGTCTCACTGAACTCGATCTTGACGCGGTCCCACCAAAAGTACTCTCCAGCAATAACCAAGCAAGTGTCTGGTTCAGCTACGATTACGAGACAAGTAATAAAGCGGTGAGGGACGCAACCATGTACGGGCAGAACGGCGGCTTCTTCACCGTCGACCCCACAATCTCTTCCTGGGGCGAACAAAAGAAGCCGACACGGAAGGAATGCTCGGACCGTCTCGCCACGCACGGGACAGAGTCACTTCCGGTTACCCCCGGGAAAAGCTTTTGCGTCTTGTCGGCAGAGGGGCGGATTTCCTTCATCACCGCAGGAAAGCTAGACAAAGAGGCCAATTTGTATAAAGGAAATGTCATCGTCTGGGAAAACCCAGAAGAACAACCTTGAGTGTCGCCTAGATCCGCAGCGCAAAGCAACTACATGGGACGACCCCGGCTCCGATCCTCCGCGCGACAGCGGGGTGGCACGGGCAGCGTTCCCGGGGAAGCTGTTTCGGCTCCTGGCCAAACCGTACTGAAGGGCTCTGCGGCACGGCCTGCCCCGCCCCTGAGCGCCACTCGCAAGAGTGACGTCCACCGGACTCTAGTAGTGGGTGCCTCCGGCATATCGGTCGAACGTGCTGCATACGGCCATGATCCCGGCTTCCCAACTCGGGAACGGGGACATGCTGTGAATCACGTCGATAGCTGGCGTCCCCGCCCGCAGGAGGCCATTCATCCCGTAGGCGGTGTACCAGTTGGCAGCATCGAAGGTCACGTGTCCCCTCAAGGTGAAGCCGATGTCATCCGGATCCGGGTCTGTACATATGAAGACCCGCGGCGGTCGAGGATGCTCGTCAACAGAGACGAGGTGCAGGCCCCTTGCTGCTACCTCGCTACGTACGCTCTTATCAATCGTCGAGAGATTCACTACCGCCATTGCGAGTACCCCCAGGTTCCTGGCGGCCGCTTGTTCCCAGCCGCCCGTAGATTGCACGTGGATGTAAAGGTACTGAAGGCGCTGCGGTTCCGGGCAGCATCGTGACACTCAGTCCACATCACCGTTATGTACTGAGGTCCCAGCCATCCCAGCTACGCCGCCCAGTCGAGTCCGAGGTTGGCGAGGGTGGTGAGTTGGCCCTCGCTGAGCGGGTCGCGCCGGCTTTTGTGGTTGCTGAGGAACACACCGAGTCGTACGGACGTTCCGTCGGGCAGTTCCTCGACGTGCTGTCTTCCGACGGTGGTCTTTCCTTCGCGTGCGATGTACTGCCGCAGGGCCTGAATGCCGCGTTGGAAGGCTTCGGAGCCTTTCCCGGCCCGAGTCTTCGCCGCACCGCGCGCGGAAGTCTTCTGCGCCTCTACAGCGGCCCGGGGTCGCACCCCGAGCTCCTCCAGCCGCCGCCGCTGCTCCGCGTTCAGCTGCGCCCAGTCCCGTGCCTGCCGGAGGACCCAGCGGCCGATGTCGTCGCCCCGGTACGTCACCCCCGGCTGGACGTCCTCCAGCGCGTTCCCGGCGTCCAGGAGCGAGTGCAGGCCGGTGTAGCAGCGTTGCCAGTTCACGGTCCATCCGAGGAGCCGTGGGGGTTTTAGTCGGGGTCGATTGCGGCGAGCTACTCCGCGCGCCGGCGGGCGCGGTCGGTGTCCTTGCCGAGTCCGCCTGGCCGGCGGAGGTTGGTGAGCCATTGTCCGACGGGCCGGTCGAGGGCGGTGGCGTGCCGGGGCGCGGCCAGAGTCCCGGCCTCCTGGTAGTAGGCGCGGGCGGCGGCGAGGTTTTCTTCGAAGGCGGCGTCGGCGGTGTCCCACACGATCCCGAGCCCTTCGAGTTCGTCGGCGCGTTCGCCGTTCATGATCCCGGCCCGGAACGAGCGCCGCTGGTCGGACAGCCACCTCCCGAGCGGGTAGGCGCCCTCGGTGTGTTCGTAGGGCACCTCCAGGTCGCCCTCGCGCTCGTAGTAGCGGCGGGCGGCGTCGTAGCCGCGTTGCCAGTCCTGGCGTTCGGTGCTGATGATGTTGAACCGCACCCATTTCGCGATCACCACCGGATCCCTGGGGGCGGCGAACCGCAGCAGTGGCCGCGTGTCCTCCTGGCCCTCCTCCGGCTCAGGACCGATCGGAGGCGACGGATCAACGACCATCTTCTGCTGTTCCTGGGGAATGGCAAGTAGCTCAATGGCACGCTCGTCGTGCGAGCGCAGGCCCTGGAGCACAGCGACCAGCCTGGCATACGAGGAAGAGGCGACCATGTCGGTTGGATTCTCTTTGGGCTCCAGTAACACGGGGACGAAGAGTCCACGGCGATCGCCCGAACTACGGCCAGGTCTATGCCTCGGTGATCCAGTCTGTGGGGATCAGGGCTTTGCCTTGGCGCCACTTCGGCCGGGGTGCGGCGAGGATGCGCGGGGTCGCGGTGAGGTAGAGCCGGAAGTCCGCCGGGATTCGGTGGTTGTCGTGGATCGCCGCCCACGGACGGCCCAGGTCGCCCGCGGTTGAGTGGGCCTCGTCCACGATCGCGAGGTCGAAGCCCGCCATGCGCTGCCCGTACAGGCGCTCCCCGCCTGCCAGGGCAGCCTCCAGCGGTCCGCGGACCTTGCGCTGGCCCACGGGTGCGTCGATGTCCTCGCGGTCCACGAGGGAGGCGTACGTGGCGAATACGACCACCGGTCCGTGTCCGGCCCACAGGGCGAGCTGGACCGGGTTCGTGGTCGTGCGCACCCCGAGCGCGCCCAGGACCGGGTCGTTGTCCAGCGAGCACACTGCGACCATCGGCGCCCGGTGGCCCACCGCCCGCCACGCCTGGGCGGTCTGGGCGAGCAGGTCCAGGGTCGGCACGGTCACCAGGATCCGTCCGTCCGCGAACGACTCCAGCGCGCACGCGGCGGCCGTGATCGTCTTCCCTGAGCCGGTCGCGGACACGATCGTGCCCCGAGCCCCCTGCGGCGGCACAGATGATCTTGCAGGAAATCCGACCCACTTGCGAAATGCCGCCCGCTGGTCCACCTGGTGTTCCCTGAGCTGAATCGCTGACATTTCACGCCTTCCCCGAGCGCTGAATCCGCGCTGAATCCGTGTGGTCTTTTCAGAGGGCCGTGTGCGGAATGGCTGCCGCGCCCGAGTCGTTCCAGATCGATCCGTCCGCCTTGTGCCAGCCGCCGGGCTCAACGCCCTTGGCCGGCGGCCGGTTGGCCGGGTCGTAGTGCCCGGCATCGAGCGCGCATACGACGACGTCCCCGTCCGCGTTCCGCGTCCGGGCCGTGCACAGGCCGCCGGCCTCGCCCAGCGCCTCCAGGACCTGGCGCCGCGCCGTGGTGTGCGGGTGCGTGGCCGGCAGGACGGCTTCTTGGACGTACCGCTTCAGCCGCGCGAGAGCGGCCCGCTCACGCTGCCTCACATCCGAGATGTGTACGGCCAGTTCAGCGGCTCCGGCCGACCGACCGCCACGCCGGGACCAGTCCCGGTCCACAATGCCCACCAGGGCCTCGCTCACCGTCGTCACTACGTCGTCCCAGCCGTCCCCGAACACCGGACCACGCGAGCGCGGCGCCATGCCGTCCAGCTCTACGACCTATAGACCGGATAACCCTCAGCGTTGCCCATCAGTGTTCTCTAAAATCAGCACCATGCCATCGAATTTATCCAATCGTACATGCTGCATCAATTTGATGCAGTCATCTGCCCCTGCCAGGACAAGCAGACGACATCGACCCCTGCACCAGCCGGCGCGGGCGGACACGGTGGCCGCTATCATGATCGATTCAAACTCTGGGGGAACGATCGTGCGAATGCTTTCTGGTACTGCGGCATCCGGCGCCGCATGCATGGCCCTGGCCGTCACGCTCTCGGGGTGCTCCGGGAATGCGGAGCCGCAGGAGCAGCCGGCCGGACAGATGCTCGCTGAGGCGAACAAAACTATGAAATCTCTTCAGGCGGTGACCATCACAGGGCGCGTGACCACGGAGGACGGGCGCTGGAGTACCACCCGGCTGAGGACCGACCTGAAGGGCACCTGCTCCTTCACATCAGCTGCCAGCACGGGGGAGAAGCTCGATCAGATCCGTATCGGAGACACCGACTTCATCCGCCCGAACCTGAAGCACATGCAGCTGTCGGGGATGGACACCAAAGGCCGGAAGGATCAGAAGAACTGGGGTAGGACGACCGCCGATCCGGATGCAGCGGCCGGCGAGAACGGACTGACCGACTGCACCCACCCCTTCGCCTCGTTCGGGAAGGCCGTCAAGGGTGAGACCGGCAAGACTCGCGGAATACCCACGATCAGCCTCATCGTCACCGACAAGACCGACAAGAGCGGCGCATACACGTTCCATGTAGCAACCCAGGGCAAGCCCTACATCTACGAGGTGGTGTACAAGAGCCCCGACTTCCGCAACGTCACCTCCTTCAGCGACTTCAACACCCCCCTGAACGTCAAGCCCCCGAAAGCCCACGTCGTCAACCTCCCAGACTGACCCCGGCGGCCCGCGCACGCCTCCAGCCCCAGCCACTCCTGACCCCTGTAGGTAGCCAGGCCCGCGTCAGCGGGCCTCATGTGCCCTGGAGGCGGAGCCGGAGGGATCGTTGGGCGGGGGAGCGCAGCGGACCCACCCAACCCGGTACGGAGCGAAGCGGAGAACCGGTCAGGCCTTGCGCAGCAAGGCCCGGCCGGGGAGCGCAGCGGACAGGCCGTCACTCCCCGGACACAGTCCGGGGAGTGGGCACCTCACGCAGCGATGAGAAGTGGCTGACTGTCAGAGCAACGCGAAGCGAGGCCTGTTCACTGCGTTCACGGAGCGAAGCGGAGGGAACGCCCGCGCTTTGCGCGGGCCGGGGAGCGAAGCGAGCCGGTTCACAGCCCTCTGGAGCGAAGCGGAAGAGGGCGCGCCAAGCGAAGCGCGGCGCTTCGCTTGCTCATCGCGCAGCGATGAGGGACCCGCTCCGGGTCGCCGCGCCCCTGCTGGACTTCGCCGCCCTGCATCGCTGACGGAAGGACGTCGTGCGGATTCACGTCTCAGGGGCCGGGACCTCCTACGGCCG
>NZ_JBMNDO010000172.1:0-12860 GCF_052542855.1 Streptomyces sp. SAS_281 | reverse complement strand
CGCCATGGACGAGGTCCATGTCGCCGCCCATCCCCTTGACCATCTTCCCCGGGATCATCCAGTTCGCCAGATCACCGGTGGCGGAAACCTGCATGGCGCCGAGGACGGCGGTATCGATGTGTCCCCCGCGGATCATGCCGAAGGAGAGGGCGGAGTCGAAGAACGAGGCACCGGGCAGGACGGTGACGGTCTCCTTGCCGGCGTTGATGAGGTCAGGGTCGACCTCGTGTTCCTCGGGGTAGGGGCCAGTGCCGAGGATGCCGTTCTCGGAGTGCAGCACTACGTGCACACCCGCCGGAACGTGGGCGGGGATGAGGGTGGGCAGGCCGATGCCGAGGTTGACGTACGAGCCGTCCGTCAGTTCGGCAGCGGCTCGCGCTGCCATCTGGTTGCGGGTCCAGGCCATCAGGCGCGCACCGTCCTCTTCTCGATGAGCTTGTCGGCCGCTTGGGCGGTGGTCAGGGGTACGACGCGCTGGACGAAGACGCCGGGGAGGTGCACCTCGTCAGGGTCCAGGCTGCCGGGTTCGACGAGTTCCTCGACCTCGGCGACGGTGATGCGCCCGGCCATGGCAGCGAGCGGGTTGAAGTTGGCGGAGGCGCGGCGGAAGACGAGATTGCCGTGCCGGTCGCCCCGCCAGGCCCGTACCAAGGCGAAGTCGGTGGTGATTGCGTGCTCCAGGACGTGGGTCCGGCCCTCGTACTCCCGGGTCTCCTTGACGGGCGAGGCGACGGCGATGGCGCCGTCGGGGGCGTACCTCCAGGGAAGGCCGCCGTTGGCGACCTGGGTGCCGACACCGGCTGGGGTGTAGAAGGCGGGAATGCCGCAGCCGCCGGCGCGGAGCCGTTCGGCGAGTGTGCCCTGGGGGACGAGTTCGACTTCGAGCTCTCCGCTCAGGTACTGGCGGGCGAACTCCTTGTTCTCGCCGACGTAGGAGCCGGTGACTCGGCAGATGCGCCGCGCCGCCAGCAGGATGCCGAGGCCGCGGTCGTCGACGCCACAGTTGTTGGAGACGACCCGCAGGCGGGTCGCACCTTGGGCGTACAGCGCACGGATCAGGGTCTCGGGGATGCCGTTGAGCCCGAAACCGCCGACGGCGAGTGAGGCACCGTCGGGGATGTCGGCGACGGCGTCGGCAGGTTTCCGGATGACCTTGTCCACGGTTCCGGGTGTCCTTTCAGGTGAGGGGGCCGGGCAGCACGGAGGACCAGCCGCCGTCGAAGACGAGATGGGCGCCGGAGACGCAGGAGGCTTCCTCGGAGGTGAGGAAGGCCGCGATCCGGGCGATGTCCCGAGGGGTTCCGGGAAGGGTGTGCCGGGCCGCGCCGATTCGGGGATGGGCCGCACCCAGCAGGTCCTCGCGAGAACCCTCGGCATCGGCCGGGCCCGGACTGATGCAGTTGGCTCGGATGCCATGCGGGAAGCCCTCGGTGGCGAGCCGGCGGGTCAGTGCACATACCCCTTCCCCTGCGGCGGAAGAGGTGCGGTGGTGGGACAGCGTGTTCCTGACCCCGCCCACTGGAGCGATGGCGACGACGCATCCGCGGCTGCGGGTCAGATGAGGCCACGCGACACGGGCTACGAGCCGCACCGCATCCGGTTCGGAGAGGACGGCGGCACCGGGCTGCTCAGTCAGGGATCCGCACCGCACCGAGTCGGCGCTGGTGAGGACGATATCCACGCCGCCGAACGCCTCCGCCGCCTCCGCCACCCAGTTCCCGACGGAATCGGGCCTGGTGACGTCCAAGGGGCCCGGAGTGAGGGCGGTGCCGCCCTCGCGGCCGATCTGCCGCTGCGTCTCCACTGCCTCGTCGTGCAGTAGATCGCCGCCGACGACCAGAGCGCCCTCAGCGGCGAAGTGGAGAGCCGCGGCCTTCCCCAGTCCGCGGGCGGTGCCCGAGATCAGGGCGACCTTGCCCTCCAGCCGCTTCACCGGCCTGTCCCGTCGAGGAGGGCGTCGGACACCGACTTCACTCCGCCGTGCGAGGTGAGGCCGCCGTCGACCGGGATCTCCGCGCCGGTGATGAAGGACGACTCGTCGGCGAGCAGGAACACCACCAGCGGCGTGACCTCCTCGACGGCTCCCACACGGCCCAGGGGGGTCTCGCGAATGTTGCTCTCCCGGAAGGCGGGAGCAGCGGAGGCCGTCATTTCGGTCTCGATGAACCCGGGATGGATGGTGTTGACCCGGATCCCCCGCGGGCCGAGCTCCAGGGCGGCGGCCTTCGACAGTCCGCGCAGCGCCCACTTGCTCGTCGTGTACGCCACCGGATAGTGGGCGGTCAGCGCGGCCGAAGAGCCGACGTTCACGACGGAGGACCCAGGCGGCATCAGCGGGGCCAAGTGCTGCATCCCGAGGAGCGGGCCGTTGACGTTGACGGCGTGGACGCGGCTCATGTCCTCGGCGGTGACCTCGTTGAGCCGGGCCCGCCAGGTGATGCCGGCGTTGTTGACCAGGCCGTGGACCGCTCCGTAGGTGTCGCGGAGGAAGCCGGCCAAAGCCGCCCAGTCGTCGGCCCGGGTTACGTCGAGCCTCCGGACACCCTCCGCACTGCTCACATCCGTGGCAATGACCGTGGCACCTTCAAGCTCCAGGGCCACCACCTCGGCGGCGCCCTGGCCCCGGGCGGCGCCGGTGACGACGACAACCTTGCCTGTCAGGCGTCCGCCGTTCACGGACGTTCCCGGTTGCGGCGACGGCCCTTTGGCAGGGCTATGGGCTCGGTGCCGGAGACCACACGGGTGGTGAGAGACCCGAGGGCTTCCACGGTGAGGGTGACGGTGTCGCCGGGCCTCAGAGGCGGCGGGACCTGCTCGCCGTTGCGGCCCCACAGTTCGGCGAGGCAACCGCCGTTGCCGCACGTGCCGGAGCCCAGGACGTCGCCGGCGACGATCCGGGTGCCGCGTGAGGCGTAGGCGGCCATCTCCTCGAATGTCCAGCTCATGTTGGACAGTAGGTCGCTGCCCACCCGGTCGCCGTTGACCTCGGCCGTCAGGGCCAGACGCAGGAAACCGTCGGCGTCGCGGTAGGGATCCAACTCGTCGGCGGTCACCAGATAGGGGCCGAGGGTGGTGGCGGAGTCCTTGCCCTTGCACGGGCCGAGACCGACCTGCATCTCGGCGGACTGCAGGTCCCGCGCGGACCAGTCGTTGAACACGGTGTAGCCGACGATGTGCTCCCGAGCCTGCTCCGGCGTCAGGTCCTGGCCCTCGCGGCCGATGACCGCCGCCACCTCCAGCTCGAAGTCGAACGCCGACGAGCCAGGCGGCACGGGAACGTCGTCGTGCGGGCCGAATACGGCCTGCGGGTTGGTGAAGTAGAAGGTCGGCGCCTCGTACCACTGGGCGGGTACTCCGGACTCGCCGCTGACGGAGCGGCGTACCCCCTCGACATGCTCCTCGAAGGTGACGAAGTCCCTTACGGACGAAGGCTGGAGCGGCGGGAGCAGCCGGACCTCGGAGGCGTGTGGTCCGGGCGGCACGTCCAGGGCCTCGGCTCCGGCGGCGAGAAGGCCGGGCAGGCCGTCGGTGTCGCGGATCAGATCCGTCAGTGAGGTGACGCCGGGCAGCGGGAACAGCGTGCCGTCTTCCTCGACGACGGCTACACGGTTCCGGTGCCGGTATGCGTAAGCGGCGAAGCGCATGGTGCGGCTCCCATATGGAGGAACGGGGGGACACGGGACCGGGCCGCACGGTGTGGGGAGACGGCCCGTTGACGGCCCGGGCCCGTGGGCCGGGGCCGGGAACGCGGCGGTAGAGGTCCGGGCAGACCTGTGCCGGTCGCGTCCCCGGGTATCTGGTGGCCGGAGGCTAGACCGGCGGGGCGAGGAAGCAGCCGCGGTCGGGGTCGTTGAACGACTCCTTCGCGACGAGTTCGTTCATCGGGTTGGCGGTGCCCCACTGGTCGGTGACTTCGGGCTGGGAGAAGTCGTAGACGTGGGGGTGCCAGGTGTCCTCGTCGAGGTTCTCCAGCTCGGTGGTGTACTCGACGGTGTTGCCGTGCGGGTCGAGGAAGTACGTAAAGGTGTTGTCACCGGCCATGTGCCGGCCCGGCCCCCAGAGCTTCGTGTGGCCGGCCCGCAGGACCCGGCCCGTGCCGCGCATGTACTCGTCGATACCGCGCATCTCGAAGGAGACATGGTGCAGCGCGGTGTGCGGGCCCTTCGCCAGCGCCATGGAGTGGTGCTGCGAGCTGATCCGCATGAAGTGCATGACCTCACCCATGTGGGGCGAGCTCAGTGTGTCCGACAGTCGGAAGCCGAGGTGCTGCTCGTACCAGGCACGAGTCCGGTCGAGGTCGGGCGAGTTGAGCACGACGTGGGAGAGCTTGACCGGGATCGACTCCTTCTCCTCGATCTTGCGGTGCTCGCGGACCGCCACGTCGGCGGAGACCTCGATGGTGCGCCCGTCGACGTCGAAGAACCGGAATCCGTAGCCGCCGCCCGGCGTATCGACCGAACCGGGCCGCGAGATCAGCTGCACGCCCCCGGCCAGGAGCTGCTCGGCGAGCGTGTCCACGTCGGCCGGGCTCGCAGCACCGTAGGAGACGAGGTCGAGGCGCTTCTCGTCGGCCTTGCGCAGCCGCACGACGTACTGTTCGGGGCTGCCCTCGGCGGCCAGGAAGGAGATGCCGGAGTCCTCGGCGACCTTGGTCAGGCCCCACACCCCGGCGTAGAAGTCGAGCTGCTTGTCGTAGTCGGGCACGGCGAGGTCGACGTGCCGCAGATGGGTCAGCAAGCGGTTGTTCGTCATGGGGTACCTCCTCAGGCGGGGGACAGGTTGAGCAGGGCGGCGGCGTTGGCGCCACGGACGGCGTCGAAGTCGCCCTCGGACAGGGCTGCCGCGCGCAGCGCGCCCAGGGGGTCTTCGGACCCCATGTCGAAGGGGAAGTCGGAACCGAGCAGCACCCGGTCCGCTCCCGCCGCATTCACCAGCGACCGCAGTACGGCCGGGTCGTGCACGAGCGAGTCGAAGTACAGGCGCCGCAGATAGCTGCTGGGCGGCTCGGCGCAGCCGGCCGACGCGTCCGTCCGCGCCCGCCATGCGTGGTCGCTGCGCCCGATGTGGGTGGGCAGGTAGCCGCCGCCGTGAGCCGCGACGATCTTCAGACCGGGGTGGCGGTCGAGGACGCCGGAGAAGATCAGGTGCGAGAGGGCAACGGCGTTCTCGGTGGGCTGCCCGACGGTGTTGGACAGGTACCACCGGTCGAGGCGTTCGTCGAGCGTGCAGCCGAACGGGTGGAGGAACACGACCGCACCCGTCTCCTCGGCGCGCGCCCACAACGGTTCGTAGGCCGGGTCCGACAGCTCCCGGCCGGGCGCGTGGCTGGAGATCTCCACTCCTGAGAGCCCCTGCTCCAGGGCGTGGTCCAGGGCGGGTACGGCCAGCCCGGGGTGCTGCAGAGGGACGAGCCCCAGGCCCCGCAGCCGGTCCGGCGCCGCCGCACAGTGCGTGGCGGTCGCCTCGTTGGCCAGCCGGTAGACCTTCTCGGCTGTGTCCGCGTCGGCCCAGTAGTGGTAGTGGGAGGGCGAGGGGCTGACGAGCTGGACGTCGACGCCCTGGGTGTCCATCCGGGCGAGCCGGACGGCGGGATCGGTCAGGGCCGGGATCCGGTCGCGGACCATGGGGCCGCTGACGGCGAGTGCTTCGGGCCCGTTGCGGCGGGCGTCCAGTGCCCTGGCATCGCCGTGTCCGGGAAGACCCGCGACGAGCGCCTCGATCTCCGGCAGCAGGACGTGGGCGTGCACGTCCACGGTGGGCGCGGTCACGGCAGCTCCCGCAGCATCGTCATCGTGCGGGCCATCAGACCGGGGACATCGGCGTCCCGGACGCCGTCGAGCTGCCACTGGCCGATCTGCACCGATGCCTCCACGACCGGACGGACACGTGCGATCCGCCGCTCGTAGTAGCCCTGGAGCAGCCCGTCGTCCCAGACGTCCGTGGCTGTGAGCATCTGGGCCAGGACCCAGGCGTCCTCCAGCGACAGTGCCGCGCCCTGCGCCAGCGTGGGCGGACAGCAGTGCGCGGCGTCCCCGACCAGCACGACACGTCCCCGGTGCCAGGCTCCTTCGACGAGCAGCCGGTCGAACCAGGTGTAGTTGACCTTCGACGGGTCGGTGATCGTCGCGGTGATCTCCGGCCAGGCACCTCCGTACGTCGATGCGAGGCGCACCATCTCCTGCGCGTACGACTCGACCGGTATGGAGGCGCGGTCGCGGTTCTTCTCAACCACGTACGCGTAGAGCGTGGTCTCGCTGGTCGGGCAGTAGCCGGCGATGAACGCCGGGCCGCCGTAGGCGAGGTCGGTGTGCTGGACCCCGGCGGGCCGGGGTGCGGCGACGCGCCAGATGGCCATGCCGGTAGGTTCGGGCTTTTCGGCGATGCCGATCTGCGCGCGGGTGGCGGAGCCGAGGCCGTCGGCGGCGATCACCAGGTCGTAACGGTGTTCGCTGCCGTCACTGAGCTGGACGGTGACCCCGGAAGCGTCCTGGTTCAGGACCGCGGCGGTCGTGCCCAGCCGCACGGTCGCGCCGCTCGCGCGGACGGCGTCGATGAGGATCTGCTGGAGCCGGGGGCGCTGCATGCCGAGGGTGGCGGGCAGGTCGTCGCCACCGGTGCGCAGGTCGCGCTGGACGTGCAGCACGGTGCCGTCGGGTGCGGTGATCCCGACGGACCCGAACGGGAAACCGGACGTCTTCACCTCCTCCCAGACGCCGAGTTCGCGCAGGACGCGCAGTGCGTTGCCCTGGAGGGTGATGCCGGAGCCTGCGGTGGCGTTCCAGTCGTCCTTCGCTTCGACGAGGTCGACGTCGATTCCGGCGCGGCGCAGCAGGATCGTGGCGGCATTGCCGGCAGCGCCGCCGCCGACGACCAAGACCTTGCGGGGTGTGCTCATGGGGGAACTCCCTTGTTCCTCGGGCTGTTGGCCCCGGGACTACTTGACGGCGACGGGATTGACGGGGGAGCCGACGGCGCCGGTGATGGGCAGGGGAGCGGCGGTCAGCCAGAACTCGTACACACCGTCGGCCGCGCAGTCCTCGGCGAGGGCGTCGAGGTCCCACATCTCGCCGATCAGCAGACCGATGTGCGGGATGGCGACCTGGTGAAGCGGCTGGAAGGCGTGGTCGAACTCGTTGGGCCGCACCTCGAAGCCCCAGGTGTCGGTCGCGATCGCGGCGATCTCGCTGCTATGCAGCCACGACGCGGTGGTGAACGACAGTCCAGGGGCGGTACCACCCGCGTAGTCGCCCCACCCTTCCCGGCGTACCCGCGTGAGCTGGCCGGTGCGTACGAGGACGATGTCCCCGCGCCCGACGCTGACACCACGGGCGTCGGCGGCGGCCGTCAGGTGCTCCTCGGTGATCGCGAAACCGTCGGGCAGTTCGCCGTCCTCGCCGATGGTGCGGCCGATGTCGAGGAGGACGGCGCGTCCCGCCACGTGCGGGGCCAGGTGCTCGATGCCGGTCACCTGGTCGCCGTCGGAGGTCACGACCTGCTCCGCGGGACGACCGTTCCACGCCTTGCCGTGGTCGAAGATGTGGCCGAGCCCGTCCCACTGCGTGGAGCACTGCAGCGGCATGGCGATCACGTCGTCGGCGCCGCCGATGCCATGGGGGAGGCCCTGGTTGCCCAGGGCGGCGTCCGTTCCGGTGTCGAGCATGGTGTGGACCGGGTTGGTACGGCGGCGCCAGCCTTTCTGCGGTCCGTCGATGTCGAAACGCTGGGACAGCGAGAAGCTCACCCCCCGGCGGATGAGAGCGGCGCCTTCCCGGCGCTTGCCCTCGTCGAGGAAGTTCACGGTGCCCAGGCGGTCGTCCTCACCCCAGCGGCCCCAGTTCGAGCATTCATGGGCCGCTGCGGCGATCGCGCCGGCGGGATCGGTACGGTTCACGCTTCCTCCGCGATGCAGCGGGTGCGCTGGGCACCGAGGCCGGTGACGGACGCGTCCATGACGTCGCCGTCGCGCAGCAGCCGGCCCCAGTGCATGCCGTTGCCCGCCGGGGAACCGGTGAGCACGAGGTCCCCCGGCAGAAGCCGGGCGCTCTGGGAGGCGTACGACACAATGCGCGCCACGTCGAAGATCATGTCCTTGGTCGACTCGTCCTGCATGACCTCGCCGTTGAGTTTCAGGGTCAGCTGCAGGTCACTGGTGGCACCGACGGACTCGGCCGGCACGATCCACGGCCCGAGCGGCGTGAAGCCGGGGGCGTTCTTGCTGCGCAGCCAGTCGGTTCCGATCTGCGGCATGTCCCTGCGGAACACGGTCGCCCGGTCGGTCAGGTCGTTCGCGATGGTGTAGCCGGCCACGTACTCCAGCGCTTCGGCGGGCGACACCCGGTGGGCCGGACGGCCGATGACCGCGGCGAGCTCCAGCTCCCAGTCCGGCTTCGTCGCCCACTGGGGAAGCGTGACGTCGTCGTAGGGGCCGGTGACCGAGCTCGGCAGACCGATGAACATGTACGGAAGGTCCTGGGCGGCCCGCCGGTCCATGATCTCGGCAGCCTCGGCGCGCGCCTCCTCATCGGAACGTTCGTCGGACGGGTCCCGGTGCGCGACGTGCAGATCGATGACGTGCTGGCGGTAGTTGGCACCGGACTGGAAGATCTGTCGCGGCTCGACGGGCGCGAGCACACGGAACTCCGACAGAGGCCGGCGGGAGAGACCCGTTTCGACGGCGAGGTCCCGCAGCCGCGGGAGTGCCGTCTGCCATCGTTCCAGCAGTGCCCGCACGGTCAGGGCCGGGTCGGCGAGGGCCGCCCGCAGGTCGAGAACCTGTCCTGCGCGGTCGACGAGAGCGGGAAAAGCCGTGCCGTCGTCTGTCGAAAGCGTGCCGAGCGCGAAAGGCCCGGAGAAGAGCTCATTAGCTGTTTCAGGTTTCACCGACATGTCCTCCCGATTGCGATGGACCTAATCTGGACCCGCAGACGCAATCAGGGAAATCGATTCTATGGATCGCTACCATCTGCTTCACGAATAGTTGATGCTTCATCCCTCCGGACAAGGACATGCGACGTGAACTTGGCAAGCCTCGACCTCAACCTCGTCGTTGCACTCCGTGCCCTCCTTGAGGAGCGCAACGTGACGAGAGCCGGACTGCGCGTCGGACTCAGCCAGCCGGCGATGAGTGCTGCTCTGGCGCGGCTTCGCCGGCACTTCGGCGACGAACTCCTCTCGCGCGTCGGAAGTCAGTACGAGCTCACCGCCCTCGGCCAGGTTCTCCTGGACCGCACCGCCACGGCCTACGACGTGCTCGAACGGCTCTTCGCCAGCCAGGCGGCCTTCGACCCCGCGACCGAGACGCGGGAGTTCCGCATCGTCGCCTCCGATTACGCCGTCGACGTCTTCGGAGTCGAGCTCGCCCGCGTCATCCACGAGGAGGCGCCGGGCATCCGGCTGCGTTTCACCCGCACCCCCATCACCGTCGTCGATGACACCACCAGCCTGCTCAGCGCCACCGACGGACTGCTCATGCCCCACGGCGTCATCAGCGACTTTCCCGCCACCGACCTCTACGACGACCGATGGGTGTTCGTCGTCTCCGAGCATCACCCCAGCGTCGAGGACCGGCTCACCCGACAGGACCTGGCACGACTTCCCTGGGTCACCTATCAGCGCACCTACGACGCCCCCGCCGTACGGCAATTGGGCATGCTGGGCATCGAACCGCACGTCGAGGTCTCCGTGGACAGCTTCCATGCCCTGCCAGCCCTCGTCGCCGGCACCCGCCGCATTGCCCTGATCCAGGCCCGCCTGGCCAGGCTTCTCGCACCTCTCGCCCCTGTACGGGTGCTCGATCCTCCCTACGAAGCCGTCCCGCTGCGCGAAGCTCTCTGGTGGCACCCCGTCCATACCCACGACGCCGCGCACATCTGGTTGCGCGAAACCGCGGCCAGGGTCGGCCGACGGATCGCCGACTCGGACGGGTGAGCGCCGCAGCTTAGCTGCCACCGGGAAGCCATCCACGGGGTGGATCGAATCCATCCCGGACTTCGATGACGCAAGGGGTGGGCAGGCCTCTCACTGGTGCGCATAGTCGAAGATGTCCCAACTCGGGCGACGTCGTGCGCGGGCGGATGCCCAGGCATGGGCTCTTCTACGTCCTCGCCTTTCCGGAGCGTTTCCATGCCCGCGGTGCTGTCCTCCGTTCCCCACGTCGCGTGGCCGCCGCCCATACGCGGGGAGCGCGCCGGCTCTGGGAAGCGTTGTCTAGGAGCCTTGCGGCGTGGCGGTGCTCCGTCGCACGACCAGCCGCGGAGTCATCGTGGTCCGCATGGCGCGGTCGCGTCGTCCTTCGACCCGCTCGATCAGCATCCTGGCCGCTGTCGCTCCCATGTCATGACCGGCTTGGTCGACGCTGGTGAGCTGGACGGGAGCGAGCGAGGCGATCGCGGTGTTGTTGTAGCCCACGAGCGAAACGTCGTCGGGGACGGACAGGCCCAAGTCGTCGGCGGCGCGGTAGACGCCCAGTGCCGCGACGTCGGCTCCGGTGAGGACGGCTGTGGGCCGTTGGGTGCCGGACAGCAGCGCCAGCCCGGCAGCGTGGCCGCCGTCGTCGGAGTAGGCGGCGTGATGCACGCGCGCGCGGTCGGCGAGACCGTGGCGGTCCATGGCCTGAAGATACCCGTCGGTCAGTGCGATCTCGGGGGGCCGCTGCCAACGGCCGGTCTTGCTGCCAGCGGCCGAAACCAGCGCGATGTCCTCGTGCCCGAGCGAAACGAGGTGATCCACGACCAAGCCCGCGCCGAGATCGTCAGCGTCGACGACCGAATCATGCACGTCGGACGTGTCATGGTGGCCGATGACCACCGTGGGTGTGGCGGCTGCCGTGGCCAGTACCTCGGCCCGCGGCGTCCCCGGAGCGATGAGGATCAAGCCGTCCATCTGGCGATCCACCATCGACCGGATCGTGCGCGACTGCTCATCCGCCCCGAATCCGGCCGCTCCGATCAGCACGGTGTATTCGCTTTCCTTCAGCGCGTCACGGATGCCGTCGAGGATGTCGGCGAAGAAGGCGTTCCGTACGTTGTCGAGCAGCACTCCGATCGTGTACGTGCGGCCGCGCATGCCGCGGGCAGCGGCATGGGGGCGGTAACCCAGCTCTTCCATGGCGGTCCGAACGCGCTCCTGCATCGCCGGACTCACGCCGTAGGCATTGCGCATGACCTTGGACACGGCCGCGGTCGAGACGCCGACATGGCGGGCCACGTCGGTGATCGTCACCCGCTTGGGGTTCTTGGGCGAACTGCTCGCGGACAAGGGAACCGGATCTCCTCGACTCTAGTGCAACGTTCTACGGCAGCGACCCCAGAGACATGTCATCCGGTCGGCTGCCGCACGGCGATGTTACGCGTCTGTGTCTTGACGATGCCAGTCGGATGGGGTCAAGGTGTTGCCGAACCCGGATGGAGAACGTTCTACAAATCTCCGTTCCGTCGTGGCGCTTCGGCCACCCGGCGTCTGTCTCGTCGCCCTCTCTCTTCTCGCACCCTCTCTGGGAGTCACCAGTGCCCCACCGCATGATCCGCGCTCGCCGCGCGCGACTGACCCTCTTCTCGGCCGGTGTCACGTCCCTGGCCGTACTCGCCACCGCCTGCGGCGGAAGCGGCGGCGGCGCTTCCGCTGCACCCAAGGACTTCAAGTACCTCAGCGTGACGGAGAACACCACCACCCGTGCGGCACTGACCACCCTCTCCAAGGGCTCCTGCAAGGCGGAGAACGACGCTCTGCCCCTCAAGGTCGAAACCGTGCCGCAGTCGCAGCTCGACCAGAAGCTGCAGCTGCTCGCCGGCCAGAAGGCCCTGCCCAGCCAGTTCGCCGCCGGCAACGCCCCCGCCCTGACCAAGCAACTCGCCAAGTCGGGCCATGTCGCCGACCTCGACGTCGAACTGGAGCGACTCGGCGTGGCCGACCAGCTCGAACCGGCCGCTGTTTCCACGATCAAGGCGCTCTACGGCGGCAAGCTGCAGGTGCTGCCCTACGAGTACAACATCGAGGGAATCTTCTACAACAAGAAGCTCTTCAAGGAGAACGGCATCGCGGTCCCCGGCACCTGGGACGAGCTGGTGGCCGCTGCGGGCAAGCTGAACTCCAAGGGCATCCAGCCGTTTTCCGCCTCCGGCGCCCAGGGCTGGCCGCTCACCCGCCTCATCAGCGGCTACCTGTACCGCAGCCTCGGCCCCGACGCGCTCGACGCCGTCGACCTCGGCAACGCCCAGCTGACCGATCCCGAGTACGTCAAGGCGGCTGAAGAGATCGCTGCCCTGGGGAAGAAGGGGTACTTCGGCAAGGGTGTCGGCTCCATCGACTACGACACCGCGATGAACCAGTTCCTCACCGGCAAGTCCGCCATGTTCTACATGGGCAGCTGGGCCCTGGCCAACATCTCCGACCCGAAGCAGAACAAGGTCGGCGCCGAGAACGTCGGGTTCATGCCCTTCCCGGCTGTCAAGGGCGGAGCCGGGTCCGTCGACCAGTACCCGTCCAACGTGGGCCTGGCCATCGCGCTCAACTCCAAGCACTTCGACAAGAAGACGGACGCCTGGGTCAGCTGCATCACCAAGAACTACGGCAGCACCGCACTGAAGGACAACGGCTCGATCTCCGGCTTCAAGGTCAACACTCCGGTCAAGGACGCCAACGCAGTCACCAGCACCGTCCGCAAGACGATCAGCTCGTCCAAGCAGAACGTCCTGTGGTTCGAGGCGCTCTTCAGCACCAAGGCGACCACGGTCAGCCAGACCAACGCCGCGGGCCTCGTCAACGGAAGCATGAGCCCCAAGCAGTTCATGGAGACCGTCCAGGCCGCTCTCAGCAGTAACTGATCTGTGGCCGGCGGCCTGCCGCGCACGGCGTGCCGCCGG
>NZ_JBMNDO010000171.1:0-12975 GCF_052542855.1 Streptomyces sp. SAS_281 | reverse complement strand
GGGTGGGCCCCGCACCACGTGTGGTGCGGGGCCCACCCGTCGTACTCAGAGCTCCACGACGTCCGCCACCGCACACGCCACGTTGTCCGGCGCGCCGGCCGCCTCCGCGAGCCCGATCAGCGCGCCCACGGCGGCTCCGGGCCCGTCCGCCGCGGCCAGCACCCGCGCCAGCTCCCCACCGTCGACGACCGCCGACAACCCGTCCGAGCAGAGCAGATAACGGTCGCCGGGCAGCGCGTCCCGGACGTCCACATCCGGTCCGCCGTACGGGCCGTCGCCGGACAGCGCCTTGAGGAGCATCGCCCGCTGCGGGTGCGAGAACGCCTCCTCCTCCGTCAGCGAACCGTCGTCGATCATCGACTGCACCAGGCTGTGGTCGTGCGTGATCCGGAACAGCTCTCCCCCGCGCAGCAGATACGCCCGCGAGTCCCCGATGTGCACCAGGCCCAGCCGCGAACCCGTCCACATCATCGCCGTGAGCGTCGTCCCCGACTCCTCGGGCGACCCGCCCCCGCCGCTCCCCGCCACCGCGTCCCGCACCGCGAGCGCCACCCGCTCCGCCACGTCGTGCAGGCTGTTCAGCAGCTCCGCCGCCGGCACCGCGCCCGGTGCGAACGGTTTCAGGGCCTCGATCGCGGCCGTGCTGGCTCCCGCACCGCCCGCGCCGAACCCGTCGGCGACCGCGAGCAGCCGGGCCCCGGCGTAGACCGCGTCCTGATTGGTCTCGCGCACCGCGCCCGTGTCGGTGCGAGCCGCGTAGCGGAATCCGAGTGTGCCCACCGATGTCATGACGTCCTCCGTCGACAGCTGGTCGATGAGGAAGGCCGCGAGGTCACGGCGGGCCGCCGTCTCCGCCTCGACACGCGCCCAGTACGCCCGGATCGCCGCGGCGGCCGCACCGGAATCCAGCGCGATCACCTCCCTGATCCGGGCGAGCGGCATCCCGATCCGGCGCAGCCAGGCCACCAGCCGGGCCGTCCGCACCTGCGCCGGGTCGTAGTACCGGTAGCCGTTCACCGGGTCGACCAGGGCCGGCGGGAGCAGACCGAGCTCGTCGTAGCGGCGCAGCGCCTTCGCGGACAGCCGGGACATCCGGGCGAACGCCCCGATCGTCACCAGCTCCGCTCCGGGGCCCCGCCCCTGCCCGTCCTCCGTCACCGCACGCCTCCTCATACCGGGCGGACTTCCCGCCCCGGCACACTCGATCCTTGGCCTTCCCCCATGGAGAAGGTCAAGGACCGAGGACGTGCGGGTGGGCGCGGGTGTCACTCCCGCGTGTAGAAGTAGTAGTACGCGGCGAGCAGTCCGCCGAGACCGAGGATCAGCCCGATCACCGACGCCGACAGGATGCTCGCGCCTGAGAGGCTGTAGAGGAAGCCGATCGAACCGCCGGTCAGCACCCCGTACGCGGCGGCCCGCAGCTCGCGCGGCAGCCGGTTCTGGATCCGGCCGAGGCCGAAGCAGAGCACCGCGAGCACCGCGCCGGAGACCAGTCCGAGGGCGAGCCGGGTGCCCGTGAGCACCCCGCCGCCACGGACGATGGCGGTCGCGTAGCAGCCCATGATCAGGCCGAGCGCGGCCGGGATCGCCCAGCTGAGGACCGGGCGGTGCCGGGCAGGTGTCGCATGCCTCCCGCGTACCGGCACCGAAGCGTGTGCGGCCATGGCAGTGAGCTCCTTCCGTCACCCCCGCTTTCCCTCCAGAGCACACCTGGTCGGGCCGCCCGGCAACTCGGATGGCCCACGGCCCGGGGCGCCACGGCGCCATCCGGGATTCCCTGGAGGGGTGCGGACGTATTTCTCGGTGGCCCTGTCGGCGGTACTGCTGGTGCTGCTGGCCGTCCTGGTGCCGCTGAGCGCGCTGTCCGCCTGGGTCGACCTGGAGATCGACGACACGGACCGTTACGTGGCCGCCGTCGCCCCGCTCGCCGACGACCCGGATGTGCAGAACACCGTCGCCGACCTGATCACCGACAGCGCGATGAAGCAGATCGACGTCGGGCCGCTCCAGAGCACCGTGCGCCAGTTCCTGCACCAGGCCGTGGAGTCCTTCACCACCACGGAAGCCTTCCAGGACGCCTGGACCGCCGCCAACCGCACCGCGCACGAAACGGTCACCGCCGCGCTGGACGGGCAGAGCGGTGAGAGCGTCACGATCGACCTGGCGCCCGTCACGGAGCAGGTGAAGCGGAACCTGGTGGACAACGGGGTGCCGTTCGCCGATCGGATCCCCGTCCAGCACACCGATATCCAGCTGGTCTCCGCCGACCGCGCGGACCAGCTGCGGCAGAGCTTCCAGTGGCTGCGGACCGCGAGCGTGTGGCCGGCCGTGGGCACGCTCGTCTTCGCACTGCTCGCCGTCGCGCTCGCCTGGATGCGCGGCGGACCCGGCCGTCGGACCCGGACGATGGCCGCGCTGGCCGGCACCGCCGTGGCGGGCGCGGGCTTCGCGCTCGGCGCGCTGGTGCTGCGCGGGCTGCTGGCCCTGGCCCGCGACCGGGTCCTCGACGAGGTCCCGGACAGCGACACCGGCGCCGCCGCGGCCGTCTACGACGCGCTGACCTCCTCGCTGCGCACCACGGTGTGGATCGTCTTCGGCCTGGGCCTGGCCGTCGCGGTGTGCGCGGTGGCGGCCCGGATCTGGGCCCAGCGGGTGCTGCCGGCGCCGACGGAATGACGCGTCCGCTCCCCCGGAGCGGCACGACTGGGAGGTGTACGGATGCGAGCCATCGCCGTCAGCGCGCTACGGACCGAGCCGGTGCTGGTCGAGCTGCCCAAGCCGGAGCCACGGCCCGGCGAGGTCCGGGTGCGGGTCGATTACGCGTCACTCAACCCGCTGGACTGGCAGGTCACGGACGGCTCGGCCGGTGAACTCGCCCCGGTGCCCCGGACCTTCCCGTTCGTCGTCGGCGTGGACTACGCGGGCCGCGTCGACATGATCGGCGGCGGCGAGAACCGCTTCCGGGTCGGGGACCCGGTCTTCGGGCGGGCGGGCGTGGCCGACACGTGCGGCTCGTACGGGGAGTACCTGTGCGTGCGGCAGGACTCCGCCATCACCCTCGTCCCGCGCGGTCTCGACGCCCGGGCCGCCGCCGCGCTGCCGTCCGCCGGGATGGCCGCCGCGCAGATCCTGGAGGCGGTGGCGCTGCGCGGCCACGAGACCCTGCTCGTCATCGGTGCGGCGGGCGGGGTCGGCTGCTGTCTGACGCAGCTCGCCCGGGCCCGCGATGTCCGCGTGATCGCGGCGGTGCGCGGTGACGAACGGTCCAGGATGGGGTCGTTGGGCGCCGCCGCCTCGGTGGACCTCACGGACGGCGCGCCCGCCGGCGCGCTGCGGAGGGCCTGCCCGGACGGCATCGACGCGCTGGCCGACCTGGCGTCGGCGGTGCCGGACGGGTTCGCGGCACACGCGGCGGCGGTCCGGCCGGGCGGCATCGCGCTCTCCACCCGGGGAGCCGCCGCCGGGGCCCGGCTGCCCGAGGGCGTCAGGGGCGTCGACTTCCGTCTCGACCCGAGCCCGGTCCTGCTCGACGTGCTGGCGGCGGGGGCGGCGGACGGCATCCTGCGCGTGCCCGTCGACGCCGAACTGCCGTTGGAGGAGGCGCCGTCGGCCCTGGCGCGCAACCGGGCGGGCGGGGCGCGCGGCAAGACGGTGATCGCGCTGCGCGGCTGACCCGCGGGCGCAGCCGGTCACTCCGCCGGGCCGGGGCCCGTTCCGCGCAGCCGGTCACTCCGCCGGGCCGGGGCCCGTTCCGCGCAGCCGGTCACTCCGCCGGGCCGGGGCCCGTTCCGCGCAGCCGGTCCATCTCGCGACGGTCCCGCTTCGTGGGCCTCCCCGCGCCCCGGTCGCGTACCGGGACCTGGATCGCGGTCTCGCGCGGCGGCGGGGGCGGGCTGTTGTCGACGAAGCACTCGGCGGCCACGGGCGGGCCCACCCGCTTCTTCACCAGCTTCGACACGACGACGATCCGGTCCCGGCCCGCGTGGCGGAGCCGCACCTCGTCACCGACCCGCACCGGCTGCGCGGGCTTGGCGCGTTCGCCCGCGACCTTCACATGACCCGCACGGCAGGCGGCAGCGGCCTGCGCCCGGGTCTTCGTGAGCCGGACCGACCAGATCCAGACATCGACCCGGACACTGCCCTCCGTCTGCGGAGCCTCACCCGTAACCATGCGTCCGACTGTAAGCGGTGGGCCCGGGCGGTACGTTCCCGCGTCAACTCGACGCCTACGCGGTGCAGGTGAAGCGGCGGCGCGGTGAACGGCCCTTACAGCTCTCAGGACTCGGTCCGGGATCGGTTCGCTCTCGGTTGTCCCACATGCGGGCCGTGCCGCCGGACGGCCTTATCCGGCCGCTAACCTTACGTATCCGCCCTGGCCAGGGATCAATTCCCGCAGTACGGACATTCATCGCACCCAACTCACGCGAAAGGCTCGCCCATGGGCATTCGGAGCTTGCTGCGCAAGGTGTTCGGCCGTGACCGCACGGACCAGGACGACCCGACGACGGCCACGGTCCCGCCCCAGGGCGAGCACGCGAGTGCCACGGCGGAGCCGGACGAGGCACCCGTCAAAATCTCGGTGCCCGCCCCCGCGTCGTCCGGCGAGGTCACGGAGGTGTCCGACGAGGGCACGAAGGCGCCGGGCGAGGACGCCAAGGCGTCGGACCTGGTGGCCGCGGCCTTCGACAACCCGCCCACGCCCACGCCCACGGTCCCGGCCCAGGGCAAGGGCCCGGACGCGGAGACCGAGGCGGCGGCTCCCGCGGAGCCGGAGGCGGCCGCCGAGGCGGAGGCCCCGGAGCCGGTCGTGGAGCCGGAGCCCGTCGCGCCCGTGGCGGAGCCGGAGCCGCCGGCCGCCGAGCCCGTCGCGGCCCCTGAGCCGGTCGCGGCCACGGAGACCCCCGAGCCCGAGCCGGTCACCGCGAGCGAGGCCCCGCAGCCGGAGCCGGTGGCCGAGCCGGAGCCCGTCGCGGCACCCGAGCCCCAGGCATCCGCCCAGCCGGAGCCCGTCGCGGCACCCGAGCCCCAGGCATCCGCCGAGCCGGAGCCCGTCGCGGCACCCGAGCCGGCCGCCGAGGCCCCCGCGCCGATCACCATCGACATGGACCCGGAGCCCGAGGCGGCCACGGCCGCCCCCGGCAAGCCCGCGCTCACCCTCGCCAAGGTCAAGGCGCGGGCGCCCGAGCTGGCGGGGGCGTACAAGGCGGCGCAGGCCGGACTGAAGACGCACGGGCTGACCGGGCTGCGCGCCACCGTCTACCTGGTCCTGGACCGCTCCGGCTCCATGCGCCCGTTCTACAAGGACGGCAGCGCCCAGCACCTGGGCGACCGCACGCTCGCGCTCGCCGCGCACCTGGACGAGAGCGCCACCGTGCAGGTCGTGTTCTTCTCGACCGACATCGACGGCACCGGCACGGTGGAGCTGGACGGCCACGAGGGCCGGATCGACGCGCTCAACGCGGACCTCGGCCGGCTCGGCCGGACGAACTACCACCGCGCGGTCGAGGAGGTCGTCGCGCACTACGAGAAGTCGGGGGCGACCGGCCCCGCGCTGGTGGTCTTCCAGACGGACGGGCCCCCGGACGTCCGGCAGGCCGCCCGCCAGGCGCTCGACGCGGCGGTCCGGCTGCCGCTGTTCTTCCAGTTCGTCGCGTTCGGCGAGAAGGACGCCAAGGGCTTCGACTTCCTGCGGAAGCTGGACGCCCCGAACACCGGCTTCTTCCACGCCGGCCCCGCCCCCCGCGAGGTGCCGGACACCACGTTCTACCGCGAGCTGCTGGCCGCGCTCCCCGCGTGGGTGGCCACGCGTTCCTGAGTCGCCGGCAGACGTACGGTCACGGCGAGCCCGCCCCCGGGGGCCGGCACCGCCGTGACCGTACCGTCGTGGGCCAGCGCGATGGACCGCACGATCGACAGGCCGAGGCCGGAGCCCGGCCCCGTCCGGTCCTTGCCCTCGCCCCGGCGGAACGGCTCGAACAGCCCGGGGATGTCCGCCGCGTCCACCACGGGACCGGTGTTGCGGACCTCCAGCAGGACGCCGCCGCCGACCGGGACCACGGACACGTCGACACTTCCCTCGGGCACGTTGTAGGTCACCGCGTTGACCATCAGGTTCGCCACCAGCTGGGCCAGCAGCAGCCGGTTCCCGCGCACCGGGCAGGGCCGGGTGTCGAGCCGGAGGCCCGGATGCCGGGCCGCCTCCTCCGCCACCACCCGGGCCAGGTCCACCGGTTCCCGCTCGCTCTCGTCGAGTCCCCGCTCGCTGCGGGCCAGGACGAGCAGCCCGTCGATGAGCCGTTCGCTGCGCCGGTTGTTGTCCAGGAGCGTCTGCCGGGTGCGGTCCAGGTCCTCCGGCGTCGGGTCGTCCAGGCCGACCTGGATCGCCGTGCGCTGGGTGGCCAGCGGGGTGCGCAGCTCGTGCGAGGCGTTGGCGATGAACCGCCGCTGGCTGTCGAAGGCACGCTCCAGCCGGGCCAGCAGCGCGTCGAGCGTGTCTCCCAGTTCCTTCAGCTCGTCGTCGGGCCCGTTGGAGGCGATCCGCTCGTGGAGCGTGTGAGCGGAGAGCTTGCGCGCCTTGGCGGTCATGGCGTGAACGGGCCGCAGGACCCGGCCCGCCGTCCACCAGCCGACGCCCACCGCACAGGCCGTCATCACCAGCAGCGCGGCGGCGGACCAGATGAGCAGCTGGTGGCCGGCCGCGTCGCTGACGTGATCGGTGAGGTCGTAGACGCTCGGCGGACCGAGGCGGCGGCTGCTGACGAGCGGGCCGTTGACCGCGTAGCCGGGCTGGACGACGACGGCGGTGTCCGCGATGGCACGCGCCTGCGAGTCCGTACCGGCGCGGGAGGCCAGGTTGACCGTGGCCAGCAGGGCCGTGCCGAGGATCAGGAAGACGCCGCCGTAGACGAGGGCGATACGGGTCCTGATCGTGGAGTGCGGCAGCCGGGCCGGAAGCTTCACAGGGCGTACCCCACGCCCTGGACGGTGCGGATCACGGCCGGCTCCCCGAGCTTGCTCCGCAGCTTGCTCATGCAGACCCGGACGGCACCGGTGAAGGGATCGGCGTTGGCGTCCCAGGCCCGTTCCAGCAGTTCCTCCGCGCTGACCGTCCCGCCGTCCGCCTCCAGGAGCAGTTGGAGCACGGTGAACTCCTTCGGCGACAGGTCCAGGTCCCGCCCGTCCCGGGTCGCCGACCGCCGTACAGTGTCGAGGCGGATGCCGTACCGCTCCAGCTGCGGCGGTACGGGGCGGGCGCTGCGCCGCCGCAGGGCGCGTACGCGGGAGACCAGCTCGGGGAACTCGAACGGCTTGCCCAGGTAGTCGTCGGCGCCCAGGTCGAGCCCGGCCACCCGGTCCTCCATGGAACCGGCGGCCGTCAGCATCAGGATCCTGGTCCGGGAGCCGGAGGCGACGAGCCCGCGCGCCACGTCGTCGCCGTGCACCCGGGGCAGATCGCGGTCCAGGACGACCACGTCGTAGTCGTGCAGCCCCAGGTACGCCTGGGCGGCATCACCGCTGTACACCGTGTCGACGGCGAAGCCCGCCCGCCGCAGCCCGGTGGCGACCAGTTCCGCGAGGACTTCCTCGTCCTCGGCGACCAGTACCCGCATCGTGATGTCCCTCGCCTCGTGCATGCGTGTCCACTCCCTCCCAGGATGCGTCCTTGATACGGGAAGGGAGGTTTCGCAAAGCTCTCCGGCCGGGGCGGTTCAGCGGCCCAGCGACTCCGCGTCCCCCATCACGATGACGGGCTCCATGGCCGGGTCGAGGGCGCCCAGGAGTTCCTTCATCCTGTCCTCGGTGACCGAGACACAGCCCTGGGTCGGTCCTCCGTGGTCCACGTGCACCCAGATCCCGCCGCCGCGCTCCTCGCCGAGCGGACGGGTGTGGTCGAGCGGGGAGGTGCCGGGGAGGCGGTTGTAGTCGATGGCGACGACGTAGTCGAAGGACCCCTCCAGCGGCTCCCCGTGGAACCCCTCGCCGGTCACGGCGAAGTCCGGGCTCAGGTCGTACGGGAGCGCTGTGTCGGGGGGCGCAAGGCGGCCGCCCGCCGCGGTGAGGGTGAAGACCCCGACGGGTGAGCGCAGATCGCCCTCCCAGTGCTCACCGGTCCAGCCGTTGAGGGCGTTGTGGGCGGGCCAAGGGCCCAGCGTGGCGCGCCAGCCCGGTCCGGCCGGCCCGTCCCGGGTGTAGAGGACGGCGGTCGAGCGGTTGGAGTCCGCCGAGTCCCCGGTCACCACGAACGCCTGCCGCGCCGTGGCCGGGACCGCCGCCCGGGTCTTCGGCCCGAGGCCGGGCAGCTCCGTGGGCTGCGGGGAGGCCGCCGGAGCCGGCGGCACGGGCGACGCTCCTCGCGACGGCACCCCCGCGGCGACCTCGGGCGGCCCCGGTACGCCGTTGATCCGTACCTGCTCGGTGGTGGCACCGCTCACGTCCGTACCGGCGAAGCCACCCGCCCCGCAGCCGGCGAGCAGCGCGAGCAGGACCAGGGAGCAGACGACGTGCGGCAGGCGCAGGGGCACGCGCGGAGGGGGCACGGGCACGGAGGGCTCCTCAGCATTGGGTGCGCCGGTGTCGGCCCAGCCAGTCATTGCCGCCCACGTCGCCCCCCAATCCGGGGCGGAGCCCATCCGGCCGTAGCCGTTCAGGTGATTCCTGTGCTCAATCGGAACCGCTCGGTGGCGCCTTGTCGCCCGTCACGCGAACAGCCCCCGGCCAGTGGCGGCCGGGGGCTGTTTCACGTGAAACGGGCGGAACTACTTCTGCGCGTCCTTCGCCGGCGCGGCCGGCTTGCGGAGCTGGATGTTGAGCTCGCGGAGGCGGGTCTCCTCCAGGACGGTGGGCGCGCCCATCATCAGGTCCTGGGCGTTGCCGTTCAGCGGGAAGGCGATCGTCTCGCGGATGTTCGGCTCGTCGGCGAGCAGCATCACGATGCGGTCGACACCCGGGGCGATGCCACCGTGCGGCGGGGCGCCGAGGCGGAACGCCTTGAGCATGCCCGCGAACTCGCGCTCCACGGTCTCGCGGTCGTAGCCGGCGATCTCGAACGCCTTGATCATCAGCTCGGGCTCGTGGTTCCGGATGGCGCCGGAGGACAGCTCGATGCCGTTGCAGACGATGTCGTACTGCCAGGCGAGGATGTCCAGCGGGTCCTTCTCCTCCAGGTCCTTCACGCCGCCCTGGGGCATCGAGAAGGGGTTGTGGGAGAAGTCGATCTTCCCTGTCTCCTCGTCCTTCTCGTACATCGGGAAGTCGACGACCCAGCAGAACCGGAAGACGCCCTCCTCGAAGTGGCCGGCCCGCTTGGCGGCCTCGACACGGACGGCGGACATGATCTTGGAGACCTCGTCGAACTCGCCGGCGCCGAAGAAGACGGCGTGGCCCGGGACGAGCGACAGCCGCTCCGTGAGCGTCTTGACGTCGGTCTCGGTGAGGAACTTGGCGATCGGCCCGGCCAGCGTGCCGTCCTCGCCGACGCGGACCCAGGCGAGGCCCTTGGCGCCGTGCTCCACGGCGTACTCGCCGAGGCCGTCGAAGAACTTACGGGACTGGCCCGCCGTGTCCGGCACCGGAAGGGCGCGGACGTGCTTGCCGGCGAACGCCTTGAACCCCGAGTCCGCGAAGACGTCGGAGATGTCGACCAGCTCCAGCTTGGCGCGCAGGTCCGGCTTGTCGTTGCCGTACTTCAGCATCGACTCGCGGAACGGGATGCGCGGGAACGGCGAGGTGACGTGGCGGCCGTTGCCGAACTCCTCGAAGAGCTCGGTCATCAGCTTCTCGATCGGCCGGAAGACGTCCTCCTGCTCCACGAAGGACATCTCGACGTCGAGCTGGTAGAACTCGCCGGGCGAGCGGTCGGCGCGGGCGTCCTCGTCGCGGAAGCAGGGCGCGATCTGGAAGTAGCGGTCGAAGCCGGAGATCATCAGCAGCTGCTTGAACTGCTGCGGGGCCTGCGGCAGCGCGTAGAACTTGCCGGGGTTCAGCCGGGACGGGACGACGAAGTCACGGGCGCCCTCGGGGGAGGTCGCGGTGAGGATCGGCGTCGCCATCTCGTTGAAGCCGAGGGCGACCATCTTGGAGCGGATCGCGGCGATCACGGCGGAGCGCAGCATGATGTTGCGGTGCATGCGCTCGCGGCGCAGGTCCAGGAAGCGGTACTCCAGGCGCCGCTCCTCGTTCACGCCGTCCTCGGCGTTGATCGTGAAGGGCAGCGGGCCGGCCTCGCCCAGCACCTCGACCTCGGAGACCTCGATCTCGATCTCACCGGTCGGCAGGTCCGGGTTGACGTTCTCGGCGCCGCGCGCGGAGACCTTGCCGTCGATCCGGACGACGGTCTCCTTGGTGAGCTTCGCCAGGGCCTCGTTGCCCGGCGTGCCGGGGCGGGCGACGAGCTGCACGAGACCGTAGTGGTCGCGCAGATCGATGAAGAGGATGCCGCCCAGGTCTCGGCGATTGTGCAGCCAGCCGCTCAGCCGGACGTCGGTGCCGACGTCAGAGGCGCGGAGCTCGCCGCAGGTGTGGGACCTGTACCGATGCATCGTCGTTCATCCAGTCTTCGCGGTTGGGGGAGATTCAGCCCTCCCAGGCTACCGCCCGCGACCGGAGCGTTTCATTGCCATTGTCCGCATCAAGATCGTCCGCAGGGCCGCACCCGCGCCCTTGCCTCGCATGCCGGTTTAAAGTGGGGCAATGCGCACCGAGGACGTGCTGGCCGCGACCGCGACCGGGCTGTGGCGCTGGGACAACGGAGCCGGGACGGTCACGCTGGACGCGGAGGCCGCCCGTCTGCTGGAGCTGCCCGCCGAGCCCGGCGACTTCCGCGAGTCCGAGGTCCGCTCCCGCTTCCACCCCGTCGACTGGAACGAGATCGCCGGGGTGATCAGCCTCGCCGTGGCCGAGGGCACCCTGGCGGAGGCCCGGCTGCGCATCGTGGACGGCAGCGGCCGGGTCCTGCGCACCCTGCGCAGCCGCTCCAAGCCCGTCCCGGCCGGAGAGGGCCGCCAGGACTACGTGCTCATCGGCACGCTCCAGGAGGTCGCCGAGCCCCCGCCGGGCACCGTCGGGACGCACACCGCCATCACCGGCGACTGGCGGCGCTCCCGCGAGGCGTTCCTGCTGGACGCGGGGCGGGCCCTGGCGGAGGCCGGGTCCACCACGGAGGTGCTGCGGGTCGCCTACTCGCTCTCCATGCCCGGGTTCTCGCCGGACGGCCTCGCGGTCTTCGGCGTCGAGGGCGAGCGGCTGACCGTCGTCGGGCAGCACGGGCACTCCCTCAGCGACGAGGGTCCCTTCACCGACATGCCACTGGACACGGACTACCCGGCCACCGAGGTCGTCCGGACGGGCCGGGCGATCTATCTGCCCACGCCCGAGGACTACCGGGCCCGCTACCCCGCCACCTGGCCGCTGGCCCGGCGGTTCGGGCGCCGCTCCTGGGCCTTCCTGCCGCTGACCGTGTCCGGGCGCACGATGGGCACCTGGATGGCCGGCTTCCGGCATCCTGTGGCGTTCTCGCCGGACGAGCGGTCGGTGCTGACGACCGTGGCCCGGATGCTCGCCCAGGCCCTGGCCCGGGCGGGCGCCGCCGACACCGAGCGGGAGCTCTCGCTGGGCCTCCAGCGCACGATGATGCCCTCGCTCGGCCCGGACATCCCCGGGATGACCGTGGCCGCGCGCTACGTGCCGACGGGCGGCGGCCTCCAGGTCGGCGGTGACTGGTACGACCTGATCCCGCTGCCCAGCGGCCGCATCGCCCTCGTGATCGGCGACGTCCAGGGCCATGACGTGCGGGCGGCGGGCCTCATGGGCCAGCTCCGGATCGCACTGCGCGCGTACGCCTCCGAGGGGCACCGCCCCGACGCGGTGCTGGCGCGTGCCTCGCGCTTCCTCTCCGGCCTCACCGACCCCGGCGAGGACGACGAGGCCACGGCCGCGCGGTTCGCGACCTGCCTGTACGCGGAGGCCGACCCGGAGACCGGGGTGCTGGACATCGCGCGGGCCGGCCACCCCGACCCCGTGGTGATGACCGCCGACGGCACCGCCGTCGTCCGGCAGACCGAGGGCGGGCTGCCCCTGGGCGTCGAGGCGGACGCGGACTATCCGACGACGCGGATCGTTCTGGAGGCCGGGGAGACGATCATGCTCTGCACGGACGGGCTGATCGAGACCGGCGGCCACGACCTGGCCTCCGGCTGGGTACGGCTCCGGCCGATCCTGGAGCGGCACACCGGCGACCTGGAGAAGCTGGCGGACGCGCTGGTGCAGGCGGTGCACGGGCCCGGCTCGCACTACACCACCGGGCCGCTCGCGGACCGGCGCGAGGACGATGTCGCGGTCCTGCTGCTGCGCCGCGAGGGCACCGACATGGCCCCGGCGGCGCCCCGGCGGACCGCGCTCTCCATCGCCCAGGCCGAACCGGAGCGGATCTCGACGGCCCGGCAGCTGCTGCGGGAGCTGCTGCACGACTGGGCGGACCCCGACCAGGTCGACGCGGCGGTGCTGCTGCTCTCCGAGGTCGCCACGAACGTCCTGGTGCACACGGACGGGGACGCGCTGATGGTCGCCCAGGCGACCGGGACGCCGGGGGAACGGTGTCTGCGGGTGGACGTGTCCGACGGCAGCGACGAGCTGCCGCACAAGCGGCGGCCCGGCGAAATGGCCTCCAGCGGCCGGGGCCTGGTGCTGATGGAGATGCTCGCGCACAAGTGGGGGGTCGATCCGCGCGGAGCGGGCAAGTCGATCTGGTTCGAGCTGAACGAGGCCGAGCACCCGGAACCGGCGTTCCCCGCCGACCTGGACCTCGGCTAGGGCGGGTTTCGAAAGTCCCGCCTGTCCGGCCTCCGGGCGGACGGCGCTACTTTCGAAACACGCCCTAGTTGTATTGACCCGCAGGGTTGTTGACGCGGGTGATTGGGGGCCGGCCTCCGAGTGCGGTGTGGCAGCGATGGTAGTTGTAGCTGTGCAGGAAGCCCTGGA
>NZ_JBMNDO010000170.1:0-12984 GCF_052542855.1 Streptomyces sp. SAS_281 | reverse complement strand
CCGCTGACCGAGAAGAGCTCCGGACCCCGGTCAACCCTGCTTCACTTGACGACGTTGCCGATCTTCGGGGCGGGCTCGTTCTTGTAACCGGCCGGACCGAAGTTGGTCTCGACCGCCTTGTCCCACGAACCGTCCTTGACCATCTTGGTCAGCGCGTCGTTGATCTTCTTCTTGAGGTCGGCGTCGCCCTTCTTCAGGCCGATGCCGTAGTTCTCGTTGGTCATCTTGAAGCCGGCCAGCTTGAACTTGCCCTTGTTGACGTCCTGCGAGGCGTACCCGGCGAGGATGCTGTCGTCCGTGGTCAGCGCGTCGACGGCCTTGTTCTCCAGGCCGGTCAGGCACTCCGAGTAGCCGCCGTACTCCTGCAGCTGCGCCTTCGGGGCCAGCTTGTCGTGGACGTTCTGCGCCGAGGTCGAACCGGCGACGGAGCAGAGCTTCTTGTTGTTCAGGTCCTCGGGCTTCTTGATCGAGTCGTCGTCCGCGCGGACCAGGATGTCCTGGTGGGCCAGCAGGTACGGACCGGCGAAGTCGACCTTCTGCAGGCGCTCGTCGTTGATCGAGTAGGAGGCGACGATGAACTTGACGTCACCGCGCGAGATCGCCGTCTCGCGGTCAGCGCTCTTCGTCTCCTTGAACTCGATGTTCTTGGCGTCGTAGCCGAGCTCCTTGGCGACGTACGTGGCGACGTCGACGTCGAAGCCGGTGAACTTGCCGTCCGGGGTCTTCAGGCCGATGCCCGGCTGGTCGATCTTGATGCCGATGGTGATCTTCTTGCCACCGCCCGAACCGGCCGAGTCGTCCTTGTCGTCGGAACCACAGGCGGTGGCGGTGAGGGCGAGAGCGAGCACGGCGGCCGAGGCGGCGGTGACCTTACGAAGCTGCATGGTGGGATTCCCTAGAATTGACGTGATGCGAGTGATCAGCAGATACGGAAGCCGGTGCTGAAGGCTCCATCAGTGGTGAAGGATCTTCGACAGGAAGTCCTTGGCCCGGTCACTGCGCGGGTTGCTGAAGAACTGGTCGGGCGTGGCCTCTTCGACGATCTTCCCGTCCGCCATGAAGACGACCCGGTTCGCCGCGGAGCGCGCGAAGCCCATCTCGTGGGTGACGACGACCATGGTCATGCCCTCGCGGGCGAGCTGCTGCATGACCTCAAGCACCTCGTTGATCATCTCCGGGTCGAGCGCGGAGGTCGGCTCGTCGAAGAGCATGACCTTCGGGTCCATCGCCAGGGCCCGGGCGATTGCGACGCGCTGCTGCTGACCGCCGGACAGCTGGGAGGGGTACTTGTCGGCCTGGGTTCCGACGCCCACCCGGTCGAGCAGCGAACGCGCCTTTTCCTCGGCCGCCTTCTTGTCCGTCTTGCGGACCTTCAGCTGGCCGAGCATCACGTTTTCCAGGACCGTCTTGTGGGCGAAGAGGTTGAACGACTGGAAGACCATGCCGACGTCGGCACGCAGCCGCGCCAGCTCCTTGCCCTCCGCGGGCAGCGGCTTCCCGTCGATCGTGATCGCGCCCGAGTCGATCGTCTCCAAGCGGTTGATCGTGCGGCACAGCGTGGACTTACCGGACCCGGACGGCCCGATGACGACCACGACCTCGCCGCGGGCGATCGTCAGGTCGATGTCCTGGAGCACATGCAGCGCGCCGAAGTGCTTGTTGACGTTGCTCAGCACAACCAGATCGCCGGCGGGCGCGGGTGCAGCGTCCTCGGCGCCCTTGGTCACTGAAACTCCGCTCATCGGCTTCTTGCTCCGTCCTCCTCGGTTGGGAAGGACCCTAGTGACGCAGTGCTACCAGCGTCATTACATCTGAGCGGAAATTGAGCATAACGATCCGGCGGCAACCGGACACTCCGCGTGAAGGGGACGTCACGCCTGCCGCACCGGGCGTACCGGGTGCATAACGGAAACCCGGATACATCGGACAGGCCCTTGACTGTCCACCTTCGATCGGCGTGGATTCCCTGGTACACCCCTACGTGAAACACCCCGGAACGGGGAAGTGACCGGGGGCGTACACGACCGTACGGACCGACCGCCGACACACCACTGCCAGAGGGGGGCCATGAGACTGCTGCTCGTCGAGGACGACAACCACGTCGCCGCCGCCCTGTCCGCGATCCTCGCCCGGCACGGGTTCCAGGTGGTCCACGCCCGCAGCGGCGACGAGGCGCTGCAGGCGCTCCTGCCCACCGACAGCGAGCCCTTCGGCGTCGTGCTCCTGGACCTCGGCCTTCCCGACCAGGACGGCTACGAGGTGTGCGGCAAGATCCGCAAGCGCAGTTCCGTTCCGGTGATCATGGTCACCGCCCGTGCCGACGTACGCTCCCGCATCCACGGACTCAACCTCGGCGCCGACGACTACGTGACCAAGCCGTACGACACCGGAGAGCTTCTGGCCCGCATCCACGCCGTCAGCCGGCGGAAGGCGAGCAACGAGGACACCGTGTCCACGCCCGTCGCGGCGCTGCGCCTGGGGCACGTCAGCATCGAGCTGCCTACCCGCCGCGTCAGCGTGGACGGGACGGAAGTGCAGCTCACCCGCAAGGAGTTCGACCTGCTCGCGCTGCTCGCCCAGCGGCCCGGTGTGGTCTTCCGCCGCGAACAGATCATCAGCGAGGTGTGGCGCACCAGCTGGGAGGGGACGGGCCGCACGCTGGAGGTGCACGTCGCCTCGCTCCGTTCCAAGCTGCGGCTGCCCGCCCTGATCGAGACGGTGCGCGGGGTCGGTTACCGCCTCGTCTCCCCGTCCGCGTAAAGGCATACGTCCCCGGTGCGTACCCGGCTGCTCCCGCTGCTCATCATCCTGATGGCGAGTGTCCTGCTCGCCCTCGGCTTTCCGCTCGCCGTCAGTGTGGCCGCCGCCGAACAGCAGCGCGTCGTGATCGACCGCATCGACGACACGGCACGCTTCGCGGCCCTCGCCCAGTTCATCACCGAGCGCACCCGCGGCTACGACGAACGGCGCCGTACCCTCCAGACCGAGCTGGAAACGTACAACTCGGTGTACGGGATTCGCGCCGGTGTCTTCTACCGCGACGACTCCGCCATGGCGAAGGCCCCGGACGCCTGGCGGCTGCCCGTCGAGGGGGAGGGGCGCGCCGCGTTCAGCGAGGCGCTGCTCGGCCGCCGCAGCCACGACCCGCCCCAGGTCTGGCCCTGGCAGAACGGCCGCGTGGT
Source organism: Streptomyces sp. SAS_281 (assembly GCF_052542855.1). Lineage (NCBI taxonomy): Bacteria > Bacillati > Actinomycetota > Actinomycetes > Kitasatosporales > Streptomycetaceae > Streptomyces > Streptomyces sp. SAS_281. Next base: position 9,802 of record NZ_JBMNDO010000170.1, on the reverse strand, counting down.
CGTCGCCTCGCCCGTCGTGCGCGACGGGGACGTCATCGCCGTCGTCGTCATCGACTCGCCCACCGGACAGATGCGCGGCGACATGATCCGCGGCTGGCTGCTGATCGCGGCGGGCGAGGCGGTCGCGATGCTGGTCGCCGTCGGCGCCGCGATCCGGCTCACCGGCTGGGTCCTGCTGCCCGTCAAGACCCTGGACGCCGCGGCCCACGACATCGCCAGCGGCCGGATGCGCTCCCGGGTCGCCGCGTCCGGCGGCCCGCCGGAACTCAGGCGGCTGGCCCGCTCGTTCAACGAGATGGCCGACAACGTCGAGGACGTGCTGGAGCAGCAGCGCGCCTTCGTCGCCGACGCCTCCCACCAGTTGCGCAACCCGCTGGCCGCCCTGCTGCTGCGCATCGAACTGCTCGCCCTCGAACTGCCGGAGGGCAACGAGGAGATCGCCTCCGTGCGCACCGAGGGCCGCCGCCTCGGCCAGGTCCTGGACGACCTCCTCGACCTCGCGCTCGCCGAGCACGCCGAGAGCGATCTCCGGCTCACCGACATCGGCGCCCTCACCGCGGAACGGGTCGCGTCCTGGCGGCCGGTGGCCGAGGAGCGGGGCGTACGGCTCCGGGCCGACGGGCCGCCCGCCGTCACCGCCTGGGCGGACCCCATCGCGCTGTCCAGCGCCCTCGACGCCATCATCGACAACGCCCTGAAGTTCACGCCGGCCGACGAGGAAGTCCGCGTCACCGTCGCCTCCGGCAGCCAGGACGTGACGGTGGTCGTCGCGGACGGCGGCCCCGGCCTCACGGACCAGGAGCTGGAACGCGTCGGCGACCGCTTCTGGCGCAGCTCCCAGCACCAGAACGTCCAGGGCTCGGGCCTCGGCCTCTCCATCTCGCAGGCGCTCCTGGCGGCGGGCGGCGGCTCGCTCTCGTACGCGCGCAAGGAACCGTCCGGGCTCAGCGTGACGGTCTCCGTGCCGCGCCACGACCCCAAGGGCTGAGGAGCGAGTGCGCTACGGCTTGACCGAGCGGTAGTAGCGCTTCGCCCCTTCGTGCAGCGGGAGCGGATCGGTGTAGATGGCCGTCCGCAGGTCCACCAACTGCGCCGCGTGCACCTCGCGCCCGATGCGGTCGCGGCTGTCGATGACGGTCCTCGTGAACGCCTCGGTCATCGCCGCGTCCGTGCGGTCCGTGGTGACCAGCACATTGGCGACCGCCACCGTGGGTACGGCCTGGCCCTGCTGAGCGTTGCGGTACGCGTCGGCGGGCATCACGGCCGACCGGTAGTAGCGGGTGGAACCGCCCGCCGCCTGGAGCTCCTTGATCAGCGGTTCCTCCAGCGGGACCAGCCGGATCGGGAACCGGTCCGACAGATCGGTCACCGCCGATGTGGGCAGCCCGCCCGACCAGAAGAACGCGTCGATCCCGCCCTCCTCCAACAGCTCCGGCATCGTGTCGATGCCCACCGGCAACGGCGTCACGTCGTTGACCGGATCGAGACCGGCGGCCGTCATCAGCCGGTCCGCGACCAGCTTCACCCCCGACCCCGACTGGCCCACCGCGACCTTGCGGCCGCGCAGATCGGCCACGCTGTCGATGTCCGAGTCCCTCTTCACGACCAGCTGTATGTAGTCGTCGTACAGCCGGACACAGCCACGCAGCCGCTGGTAGCCGGGCTTGCGGGCGCGCAGATAGGTGGCGACGGCATCGGTGGTGGCGATGGTGAAGTCCGCCTCGCCCGCCGCGACCCTGGCCAGGTTCTGCTGCGAGCCCTCGCTCGTCTGGAGATTTATCGATACATCGGGCAGATCCTTGGCCAGGGCCCCCTTCAGCCGCTCCCCGTAGCGCTGGTAGACGCCGCTGCGCACCCCCGTGCTGAACGACAGGGAGCCGGTGGGCGCGGGGTCGCCGAGCGGGAGCAGCCACCAGAGCAGGAGTCCGAGCACGACGGTGAGGGCGGCGCCCGCCCGCAAGGAGCGACGCCGGCCGATTCGGGACAGGGCCGGGAGCATGGCGGCGATCCTGCCAGGTCGTTCCCGGCCGTGGCCAGGGGCGTCGTCGGATCGCCCGCCCGAGACGGAGGGAGCCCGGACACCACCTACCCTTGTCCCATGAGCAGCGGCAACCGGAGCGAAGCAGTGGACGTCAGAAAAAGCTATGAGGTGCGCACCTATGGGTGCCAGATGAACGTCCACGACTCCGAGCGCTTGTCGGGGCTCCTGGAGGACGCCGGTTACGTGCGCGCGCCCGAGGGCTCCGACGGAGACGCCGACGTCGTCGTCTTCAACACCTGCGCGGTCCGCGAGAACGCGGACAACAAGCTCTACGGCAACCTCGGCCGGCTCGCCCCGATGAAGACCAAGCGCCCCGGCATGCAGATCGCCGTCGGCGGCTGCCTCGCCCAGAAGGACCGCGACACCATCGTCCGGCGGGCGCCCTGGGTCGATGTGGTCTTCGGCACGCACAACATCGGCAAGCTGCCCGTGCTGCTGGAGCGCGCACGCGTCCAGGAGGAGGCGCAGGTCGAGATCGCCGAATCCCTGGAAGCCTTCCCTTCCACGCTGCCCACCCGCCGCGAGTCCGCCTACGCCGCGTGGGTCTCGATCTCCGTCGGCTGCAACAACACGTGCACGTTCTGCATCGTTCCGGCCCTGCGCGGGAAGGAGAAGGACCGCCGCACCGGCGACATCCTCGCCGAGATCGAGGCCCTGGTCGCCGAGGGCGTCTCCGAGATCACCCTGCTCGGCCAGAACGTCAACGCGTACGGCTCCGACATCGGCGACCGCGAGGCGTTCTCCAAGCTGCTGCGCGCCTGCGGGAAGATCGAGGGCCTGGAGCGCGTCCGCTTCACCTCGCCGCACCCGCGCGACTTCACCGACGACGTCATCGCCGCCATGGCCGAGACGCCGAACGTCATGCCGCAGCTGCACATGCCGATGCAGTCCGGTTCGGACCAGGTCCTCAAGGCGATGCGCCGCTCCTACCGGCAGGAACGCTTCCTCGGGATCATCGAGAAGGTGCGGGCCGCGATGCCCGACGCCGCGATCTCCACCGACATCATCGTCGGCTTCCCCGGTGAGACCGAGGAGGACTTCGAGCAGACGATGCACGCGGTCCGCGAGGCGCGCTTCGCGAACGCCTTCACCTTCCAGTACTCCAAGCGGCCCGGCACCCCCGCCGCCGACATGGAGGGCCAGATCCCCAAGGAGGTCGTCCAGGAGCGCTACATGCGCCTGTCCGCCCTCCAGGAGGACATCTCCTGGGAGGAGAACAAGAAGCAGGTCGGCCGCACCCTGGAGGTCATGGTCGCCGAGGGCGAGGGCCGCAAGGACGGCGCCACCCACCGGATGTCCGGCCGCGCCCCCGACAACCGCCTGGTCCACTTCACCAAGCCGGAGCAGGACGTCCGCCCCGGTGACGTGGTGACCGTCGAGATCACCTATGCCGCCCCGCACCACCTGCTCGCCGAGGGCACCCCGGCCGCCGTGCGCCGGACCCGCTCGGGCGACGCCTGGGAGAAGCGCAACGCGGCCGAGGCCGCCAGGCCGGCCGGCGTCATGCTCGGCCTGCCCGGCATCGGCGCCCCGGCGCCCCTGCCCGCGACGGCGGCCCCGGGCTGCGGCTGCGACTGAGGTACGGGGGGTAGGGGCCGCCCGGGCCGGAAGCGGCTGCTTCGGCCGGGCCGCCCGGTCAGTCCGGGGGAGGGGCCGCAGTACGCTGCCGACCATGCTTGTCGCCGCCGCTGTCTGCCCCTGTCCGCCGCTGCTCGTCCCCGACGTCGCCGCCGGTGCCGCGCCCGAGCTGGACGACGCCAGAAGGGCGTGCACCGACGCCCTGGGCGTCCTCGCAGCCTCCCGGCCCGACCTGCTCGTGGTGATCGGTCCGGCCGAGCCCGCCGGGCGCGGCGCCCACCCCGAGGGGGCCGTCGGCGGCTTCCGGGAGTTCGGCGTCGATCTGGAGGTCCGGCTCGGCCGGGACCGGGGAAAGCGCGACGGCCGCCCCCTTCCGCCCTCGCTCGCGGTGGGCGCTTGGCTCCTCGCCCGTACGGAATGGGCCGCCGCCCCCGTGGAGGGCCTGGGCGTGGGCGAGCCGCTGGAGACCGCGCGCTGTACGGAGACCGGGCGGGAGCTCGCCCGCCGGGCGGACCGGGTCGCCCTGCTGGTGATGGGCGACGGCAGCGCCTGCCGCACCCTGAAGGCCCCGGGCTACCTGGACGAGCGCGCGGCAGCGTTCGACGCGGAGGCCGCGCGAGCCTTGGGCGCCGCCGACCCGGAGGCACTGGCCGCGCTGGACGAGGCACTCGCGTACGAGCTCAAGGCCGCGGGGCGGGCGCCCTGGCAGGTGCTGGCGGGGGCGGCCGAGGGGGCCGGTCTGGCCGGCCGGCTGCTGTACGAGGACGTGCCCTACGGAGTGGGCTACCTGGTCGCCACCTGGTCCTGACGCCCGGGGGACACGCCGAGGGCCCCGGAGCGGTCGCCGCTCCGGGGCCCTTTACGCATTCTGCCTCAGGCTGCGGGCGGGGGCGGCGGCGTCGTGCCGCCGTCCTTGTTCGCCAGCTTGTCCACGGCGTCCTTGGCCTTCTGCCGGCCCGTCACGATCTTGTCGCTGTACTTGCCCTTGGTCTTCTGGTCCACCGTCCGGGCGGCCTTCTCAAGCCCTTGGTCAATCTTGTCCCCGTGCTGCTGCGCGAGGTCGCTGACCTTCTCCTTCGCCGGAGCCAGCTTCGCCTTCACATTGTCCATGAAGCCCATCGGGCACCTTCTCCGCTCGGAAACTGTGAGAAATAACCCATATGTACAACCACTGTACGGGGAAGACCGCACTGTCGCGTCACCTTCCCCGCCCGGGCTTCCCTCATTCGGGATACGCGGCGCAGGTTTGAGGGAGACTGAGCCGGTGACAAGCTCAGCTCCCGCACCTCGGGTCATCACCGTCGTCGGTCCCACCGCAGCAGGAAAGTCCGACCTGGGGGTGTACCTCGCCCAGCAGCTCGGCGGCGAAGTGATCAACGCCGACTCCATGCAGCTCTACCGGGGGATGGACATCGGCACCGCCAAGCTGACGTTCGCCGAGCGTGCCGCCGTACCGCACCGCCTGCTGGACATCTGGGACGTCACCGAGACCGCCAGCGTCGCCGAGTACCAGCGCCTCGCCCGCGCCGAGATCGACCGGCTCCTCGCCGATGGCCGCACCCCGATCCTGGTCGGCGGCTCCGGCCTGTACGTGAAGGGCGCGATCGACGCCCTGGAGTTCCCCGGTACGGACCCCGATGTCCGGGCCGCCCTGGAGGCGGAGCTGGACCAGCACGGCTCCGGAGCACTGCACGCCCGGCTCGCCGCCGCCGACCCCGAGGCCGGCCGCGCGATCCTCCCGAGCAACGGCCGGCGCATCGTCCGGGCCCTGGAGGTCATCGAGATCACCGGAAAGCCGTTCACCGCGAACCTTCCCGGCGACGACGCGGTCTACGACGCCGTCCAGATCGGGGTCGACGTGGAGCGCCCAGAACTCGACGAGCGCATCGCCCTGCGCGTCGACCGCATGTGGGAAGCGGGACTCGTGGACGAGGTGCGCGCCCTGGAGGCGCAGGGGCTGCGCGAAGGGCGTACCGCCTCGCGGGCCCTCGGCTACCAGCAGGTGCTGTCCGCACTGGCAGGCGAGTGCACCGAGGACCAGGCGCGCGCCGAGACCGTGCGCGCCACCAAACGCTTCGCGCGCCGTCAGGACTCCTGGTTCCGCCGCGACCCGCGCGTCCGATGGCTCAGCGGTGCCGTGGAGCACCGCGGGGAACTCCCCGGCCAGGCACTGGCGTTGGTCGAACGGGCGGTTACAGCCTGATCACGTGATGGCATCGGGACGCTCCGCCCGTCATTTCGGCGACCGCGGCCGTGCCATCATCGAGCATCGATCGACTGGAGTCCGAGTTGGGAGGGCGCGTGGCGATGGAGGCCGGCCCTCGCGACACGGAACAAGACGCACCGGAACACGGCGCACCGGGTGACGGGCGTGAGGTGGACAGCCTCAGCCCGGACGGGCCCGACGAGCTCGACGTGACCCCCGAGGTCGAGGTCGAGCTGCGGCCCGCCCGCCGGCTGCGCATCTGGCAGCTCGCGCCCATCGTCACGCTGGCCGCGGTGGGCTCGCTGATGTTCGCCTTTCCGCTGGCCTTCGAGTTCGGCGACGGCGGCGCGGTCGTCGCCATGCTGGGCCTCCTGATCAGCTGCTGCGCCGCCGGGTGGTCCATGATGGCCGCCCGCCGCGTCGGGTACGCCTGGCCCGGACTGCCCTCCAGGGGCTCGTCGCAGCGCCCGGACTGGCGCGTGATCGCGCTCTACGCCGGGGTCTGCGCCGTGCTCGTCGCGCTCGCGGTCTGGCGCGTGGCCCGGCTGCGCTGACCGGCCGGGAGCCCCGGGGCGGGGAGCGCTCGGCGCGCCCGCCGCGCTGCGGACCGTTTCCCGGCTGTGGGCGCCGCCTCGTACAGTTGTCCCGTGACCACCTCGCAGATCGCCTTCCTCAAGGGCCACGGCACCGAGAACGACTTCGTGATCGTTCCCGACCCGGAGAACGCCCTCGACCTGCCCGCCTCCGTCGTCGCCCGGCTCTGCGACCGCCGCGCGGGCATCGGCGGCGACGGACTGCTGCACGTCGTGCGCTCCGGCGCGCATCCGGAGGCCAGGACGATGGCCGACGACGCCGAGTGGTTCATGGACTACCGCAACTCCGACGGCTCCGTCGCCGAGATGTGCGGCAACGGTGTGCGGGTCTTCGCCCGCTACCTCCAGCGCGCCGGCCTGGTCGAGGCGGGCGACCTCGCGGTCGCGACCCGGGGCGGGGTCAAGAAGGTGCACCTCGCCAAGAACGGCGATGTCACCGTCTCCATGGGGCGCGCTCTGCTCCCCGCCGACAGCGTCACCGTCACCGTCGGCGACCGGGCCTGGGACGCCCGCAACGTCAACATGGGCAACCCTCACGCGGTCGCTTTCGTGGACGACCTGGCCCACGCCGGCGACCTGCTCACCGAGCCGTCCTTCGCCCCGGCCGCCGTCTACCCCGAGGGCGTCAACATCGAGTTCGTCGTGGACCGGGGCCCCCGCCACGTCGCCATGCGGGTCCACGAGCGCGGCTCCGGCGAGACCCGCTCCTGTGGCACGGGCGCCTGCGCGGTGGCCGTCGCGGCCGCCCGCCGGGACCAGGCCGACCCCGCGAGGACCGGCGAGCCCGTCACGTACACCGTCGACCTCCCCGGCGGCAGCCTCGCCATCACGGAGCACCCGGACGGCGGGATCGACATGACCGGACCGGCCGTCATCGTCGCCGAGGGCATGATCGATCCGGCCTGGCTCGAAACGCCGAACGAGTAACGCTTCGCTCGAATGGGTGATCCGTTTCACGCTCGGCGAGAGCGGGGCTCCGCCACGTGGTGGGCTCGGTAGCATCAAGCACCGGCCCGGAGGCGCGCCCCGCCTCCCCACCGCCGGTCGACGTCGCCGGAGGTGCCCCCATGAGTGCAGAGGCCACCAGCCCAGGTGCTCCCATCCGCAGGCGGGGCCGTCCCCGGATCGACCTCCGCAGGCTCGGCAGAGCCGCGCTCTTCGGCCCGGTCTCCCGCGACCGGCTCCCCGACGCCATCGCGCATGTCGTGGAAGCGCACCGGGCCCACCATCCCGAAGCCGACCTCTCGGTCCTGCAGCGCGCCTACGTGCTCGCCGAGAGCTCGCACCGGGGGCAGATGCGCAAGAGCGGCGAGCCCTACATCACCCATCCGCTCGCCGTCACCCTCATCCTCGCCGAGCTGGGCGCCGAGACGACCACGCTGACCGCCTCCCTGCTCCACGACACCGTCGAGGACACCGAGGTGACCCTCGACCAGGTGCGGGAAGAGTTCGGCGAGGAGGTCTGCTACCTCGTGGACGGCGTCACCAAACTCGAAAAGGTCGACTACGGGGCCGCCGCCGAACCGGAGACCTTCCGCAAGATGCTGGTCGCCACCGGGGACGACGTCCGCGTCATGTCGATCAAGCTCGCCGACCGGCTGCACAACATGCGCACCCTCGGCGTGATGCGGCCCGAGAAGCAGGCCAGGATCGCCAAGGTCACCCGCGACGTGCTGATCCCCCTCGCCGAACGGCTCGGCGTCCAGGCGCTCAAGACCGAGCTGGAAGACCTGGTCTTCGCCATCCTCCACCCCGAGGAGTACGCGCGCACCGACGCGCTGATCACCGAGGCGGCCGACGGCACCGACCCGCTCGGCGCCATGGCGGGGAACGTGGCCTCGGTGCTCCGCGAGGCCGGCATCTCCGCGGAGGTCCTGGTCAGGCCCCGCCACTTCGTCTCCGTCCACCGCGTCCGCATCAAACGCGGCGAACTGCGCGGCAGCGACTTCGGACGGGTCCTGGTGCTCGTCGGTGAGGACGCCGACTGCTACGCCGTCCTCGGCGAGCTGCACACCTGCTTCACCCCGGTGATCTCCGAGTTCAAGGACTTCATCGCCGCCCCCAAGTTCAACCTGTACCAGTCGCTGCACACCGCGGTGGTGGGCCCGGACGGCGAGGTGGCCGAGGTCCTCATCCGCACGCACCGCATGCACAAGGTCGCCGAGGCCGGCGTCGTCGCCCTCGGTAATCCGTACGCCTCCGACAGCGCCCCCCAGACCGTCGAACCGGCCGACGGTGAACGCGCCGACCCCACCCGCCCCGGCTGGCTCTCCCGCCTCCTCCAGTGGCAGCAGTCCGCGCCCGACCCCGACACCTTCTGGACGACCCTGCGCGCCGACCTCGCCCAGGACCGCGAGATCACCGTCTTCCGCACGGACGGCGGCATGCTCGGCCTGCCCGCCGGCGCCAGCTGCGTCGACGCGGCCTACGCCCAGCACGGCGACGCCGCCCACGCCTGTATCGGGGCCAGGGTGAACGGCCGGCTGGCCACGCTGAGCACCGTGCTGAAGGACGGCGACACCGTGGAGCCGCTGCTGGCCGAGGACGCCGCGTCCGGCCCCTCACCGGACTGGCTCGACCACGCGCGCACACCCGCCGCCCGCATCGCCATCACCGGCTGGCTCGACGCCCACCCGCAGACGGCGGAAGCCGGGCAGCCCGGCGTACCGGCCGGTCCCGACCCGCAGCCGGCCCCGCCCTCGGGGCCCAGGACCGCCCGCGCCCGCACCGCTACCGCCGTGGCAGAGCGCCCGGACGCCGCGGTACGGCTCGCCGGCTGCTGCACGCCCGTGCCCCCCGACGAGGTCACCGGTTTCCCCGTACGCGGCGGCGCCGCCGTCACCGTGCACCGGCTGGAGTGCCCCGCCGTGGCCCGCATGGAGGCGGTCGGGCGGACACCGGTCGCGGTGAGCTGGGGCGACGAGCAGGCGTGCCGGGTGACGCTGGTCGCCGAATCGTTCGGCCGCCCCCGACTGCTCGCGGACCTCACCGAGGCGATCGCCGGGGCCGACGCCGCGGTGATCTCCGCCACCGTCGAGCCTCCGAGCGAACAGCGCGTACGGCACACCTACACGCTGCGGCTCCCGGACGCGGCCGGCCTGCCCGCGCTGATGCGCGCGATGCGCGAGGTGCCCGGCGTGTACGACGTGAGCCGCGCCCAGCATCCGGCCGGGGCGCTCTGAGGCCGGGAGGCCCTGAGGCCGGGAAAGCCCTGAGGTCCGGGGGCGCTCCGAGGTCCGTGCCGTCAACCGGCGTTCTCATTCGGGTGGAGGGGGGGGGGGGGGGGGGGGGGGGGGGGGGGGGGGGGGGGGGGGGGGGGGGGGGGGGGGGGGGGGGGGGGGGGGGGGGGGGGGGGGGGGGGGGGGGGGGGGGGGGGGGGGGGGG